>NZ_CEEDFC010000033.1:0-58609 GCF_979254005.1 Variovorax sp. AC103
TTTAATGATACGGCGACCACCGAGATCTACACGTGTGGCGCTTCGTCGGCAGCGTCAGATGTGTATAAGAGACAGGCGTCGGCCAGGCCCGGTTCGTGCCCGCCGACGGATGGCAGATGGACGTCTCGCGCTCCAGGGCCGGCCGGTCGCTGATGCTGTTCAAGGGCGCCCACAAGTTCCGGGTGACCACGGGCCAGTGGGAGGGCGGGCCCGACGGGCCGTTGGTGCGGCAGCAGCGGCTCATGGAGCGCGGCCAGGGCCTGACCATCGACGGCGACGTGTCCGACTTCGTCACGTCCTGGGGCCTGCAGGGCAAGACCTTCGCCTACTACGGCGCGAAGCTGGCCGGGCGCTTCTGGCAGGTGGTCGACCTGCCGCGCAAGTCGCTCGTGCAGATCGACTTCTACGGCGCCAACGACGGCCTGGAGGAAGCGCAGGCCGACGCCCGGCGCATGCTCGACTCGATGGACCTGGAGGCGCAGCCGCAGTGAACACGCCCGTCTTCGCGCATGCGCATGCGCAGGCCCTGGACCAAGGTGTCTGGCCGGTCGGCACCGACTCCTTCTTCCAGCCCCGTCGCGCGGCCTTCTGGGTGCTGGCGGCGCTGATCGTCAACGGCCTGTTCTACACGGTCCACATGTTCTCCATGGGGTTTCGCGTGGTGCCGATCACCGCCTTCCTGGGGCTGCTGGCGTGGAGCTTGTACACGCTGCTTTTCTTTCTCGCCTTTCGCACGCTGGACCTGCTGGAACAGCATCCGCCGGAGGGCTACATCCTGGCCTTTGCGTGGGGCGGCATGGGCGCGTTGTACTTTGCGGCGCCGGCCAACATCGCCATCCAGAGCCTGTGCGCCAAGCTGGTGTCGCCGGAGTTCGCGGCCGTGTGGGGCCCGGCCATCGCGGGGCCGATCACGGAAGAGTTCCTGAAGATCGCCGGCGTCATGCTGCTGGTGCTGGTGGCGCGCAACCAGTTCGAGACCTACCTGTCCGTGCTCATCGTCGGCGCCATGGCGGGCCTGGGTTTCCAGGTGATCGAGAACCTGAGCTACACCGTCAACGCCTCGATGCACTTTCCGCTCGAGAACCAGGTGTATCCGGTGCTGCTCAACCTGCTGACGCGCGGCCTGATGAGCGGGCTGTGGAGCCATGCGGCCTACACCACCATCGCCTCCTTCGGCGTCGCCTGGTACCTGCTGCACCCGGAACGCCCGAGGGCGGTGCGCATCGCCGTGGCCTTGCTGTGCTTCGCGCTCGCGTGGGCCATGCACTTCGTCTGGAACTCGCCGTTCCTGGAAGACCTGTTCGACGAAGGCTACGGCGAGATGGCCGTCCTGCTGGCCGTGAAGGGCATCCCCGTGGTGGTGGCGGCCGGCATCTTCTGGCGCGTGGCCGCGCGCGAGAACGGCGCCTACCTGCATGCCTTGGCGGCGTACTTCGTGCCGGAACGCGAGCTGATCCGCGACGACGAGTGGGTGCGCCTGGGCGACCCGCTGGCGCGCTACAAGGTGCGCCGCGAAATGGGCTGGACCTTCGGCCTTCGGGCCCGGCGCCTGAAGGCGCAGCTGCAGCGCGAGCAGATGCGGCTGATCCGCAAGGCCGCGACCTACGGGCGCGGCGCGCAGACGCTGCGCCACGAGGTCGCGGTGCGGCGCCTGCGCGCCCAGCTGGAGCCGCTCATCGCCGCGGCACCCGCGCAGGCCTGAGCCGAACGAACCGCCCGCATGGACTCGCTGATCGCCGCTTCCGCCCGCGCACTGGCCGCGGGCGATGCGCTCGGCGCGCTCAAGCGGATCGCGCTGCGCGACGATCCGCCGGCGCTGGCGTTGCGCGGCATCGCGATGGCCCAGCTCGGCGAACACCCGCGCGCCCGAGCCCTGTTGCGGCGCGCCGCCAGCGGCTTCGGCGCGCACGAAGAACTGGCGCGCGCGCGCTGCGTCGTCGCCGAGGCCGAGGTGGCGCTGGCCATGCGCGACCTCGGCGGCTCGCCGCGCGCGCTGGCCGCGGCGGCACACGCGCTCGAGGCGCGCGCCGATCACGCGAATGCGCTGCAGGCACGGCTGATCGCCGCGCGCCGGCTCCTGCTGCTCGGGCGCCTCGACGAGGCATCGGCCGCGCTGGCACTGCTCGACGCGCGCGGCCTGCCGCCTGCGTTGGCCGCGGTGGCCGAACTCAGCGCCGCCGAACTGGCGCTGCGCTCGCTGCACATCGACACCGCGCGCACGGCCCTCGCGCGCGCCCACGCCGCGGCCGAGCGCGCACGCGTGCCGGCGCTGCTGGCCGAGGTGGCGGAGGCACGGGCGGTGCTCGAGCGTCCCGCCGCGCGGCGCCTGGTCGACGGCGGCGAGCAGGCGCTGCGGCTCGACGAGGTCGCGGCCCTGCTGGCGTCCGAGGCGCTGGTGGTCGAAGCCTGCCGTCGCGGGGTGGGTGCGAGTGGCGCCTGGCAGCCGCTTGCACGACGGCCGGTGCTGTTCGCGCTGGCGCGCGCGCTGGCCGCGGCGTGGCCCGGCGATGTCGATCGCGAAACCCTGATCGCCGACGCGTTTCGCACCCGCCGGCCCGACGAAACGCACCGCGCACGGCTGCGCGTCGAGATCGGCCGGCTGCGCGCGCTCCTGAAGGCCATGGCGCGGATCGAGGCGACGCCGCGCGGCTTCGTGCTCAAGCCGCAGGGCGAACGCGCCGTGGTCCTGCTGGCGCCGCCCATCGACGGCGAGCAGGCCGCGCTGGTGGCGCTGCTCAGCGATGGCGCGGCCTGGTCGACCTCGGCGCTTGCGCTGGCCCTGGGGGCCAGCCAGCGCACGGTGCAGCGCGCGCTGGCCGAGCTCGAGGCCGAGGGGCGCGTGCGCGCGATCGGGCAGGCGCGGTCACGGCGCTGGCTGGCGCCGCCGCTGGCCGGATTCACGACGATCTTGTTACTCCCCGCCGCGCTGCCGATTGAATAGAGTTGTCTCCAGGGCGTCGATCCACGGCGCACCACCACAAGGAGCCGACGATGACCCGCAATGCAAGCATGGCCGATTCCCGGGACAGTTCCCGAGCCAAGGCCAGGCCCGACGTGCAGCCCGCCGAGATCGTGCGCGAGTACGGTCCCTTCCCCGGCAGCGACAAGGTGGCCGGCGTGACCCATGACGGCCAGCGCGTCTGGGCCGCGCTGGGGGCGCAGCTGATCGCCTTCGATCCGCACAGCGGCGAGCCCACGCGCACGCTCGACGTCGCCTGCGACGCGGGCACCGCCTTCGACGGCAAGCACCTCTACCAGATCGCCGATTCGCGCATCGACAAGATCGACCCCGCCACGGGCGAAGTGATGGCCTCGATTCCGGCGCCGGGCCACGGCTCCGACTCCGGGCTCACCTGGGCCGAGGGCAGCCTGTGGGTGGGCCAGTACCGCGACCGGAAGATCCGCCAGATCAACCCCGAGACCGGCGCGGTCGTGCGCACCATCGAGTCGAACCGCTTCGTCACCGGCGTGACCTGGGTCGACGGCGAGCTGTGGCACGGCACCTGGGAAGGCGACCAGAGCGACATCCGCCGCATCGACCCGCAAAGCGGCGCCGTGCTCGAACGCCTCGAGATGCCGAGCGGCGTGGGCGTGAGCGGGCTGGAGTCCGACGGGGCCGATCTCTTCTATTGCGGCGGCGGGAACAGCGGCAAGGTGCGCGCCGTGCGCCGCCCGAAGGCCGCGCGGGCCTGAACCGATCCGACCCGACCCGACCGCGCATTCATTCGTCACAAGGAGCCTTCCATGAACACGACCGTGACCGAAGCAAGCACCGCGAACCACGCCGTGGTGGCTGGCGATCGGTGGCTGACCGAACGCAAGGCGCTGCTCTCGCGCGAAAAGGAGCTGATGCGCCTGCACGACCAGGTGGCCCGCGAGCGCCGTGCGTTGCCGTGGGAGCGCGTCGACAAGCCCTACGTGTTCTACACGCCGCAGGGCCGGCGCACGCTCGCCGAACTGTTCGACGGCCGCCGCCAGCTGCTGGTGCAGCACTTCATGCTGGGGCCGGACTGGGCGCAGGGGTGCCCAAGCTGTTCCTTCATGGCGGACCACGCCGACGGCATGAACGTGCACCTGGCGCAGCGCGACATCAGCTTCGTCGCCGTCTCGCGCGCGCCGCTGGCTCAGATCCAGCGCTTTCGCGAACGCATGGGCTGGCGCTTCGACTGGGTCTCGTCGCACGGCAGCGACTTCAACCACGACTTCGGCGTGAGCTTCACGCCCGAAGAATTGGCCTCCGGCCAGGTGGACTACAACTACCGCATGCAGCCCTTCCCGGCGGAAGAGGCGCCCGGCGTCAGCGTGTTCTACAGGGACGACGCGGGCGATGTCTTCCACACCTACTCGACCTACGGCCGCGGCGTGGAAGTGATGATGGGTGCGTACCCGATGATGGACCTCGTGCCCCGGGGCCGCGGCGAGCGCGACGTGCCCCACAAGATGGCGTGGGTGCGCCACCACGACCGCTACGAGCCGGTGCAGGCCGCGAAATCGACCGCCGCGGGCGGTTCGTGCTGCAGCGGCGCGCACGCCTGAAGCGCTGCCGGCCCGGACACGCGAGAGCGTCATGGCAAGCCTGTGGCCTTGGCTGGCGGTCGCCGGGGCCGGTGCGCTGCACGGGCTGAACCCCGCCACCGGATGGATGTTCGCCGCCGCCTGGGGACTGCGGTCGAGCGACCGGGCGCAGGCGTTGCGGGCGCTGGTGCCCATTGCCCTCGGGCATGCCGCGTCGGTCGCGCTGGTGGCTGCCTCGGTGGCGCTCGGGCAGTCGCTGTACCGCGTGCTGCTGCAGGTTCTGGCGGGCGTGCTGCTTGCCGTCGCGGCGGCGGTGCACCCGGCGGGGCGCAAAGGCAGGCGGCGGGTTTGCGCACCCCGCGTCGGCCCCGTCGGCCATGCCGGGCTGGCGCTCTGGTCTTTCATGATGTCTACCGCGCACGGCGCCGGCCTGATGCTCGTGCCGGCATGGGTGCCGCTGTGCATGGGCGGCGCACCGGCGGCACCAGAGTTCGCCGCACCTGGCCCGCTGCTGCTGGCGCTCGCGGCGGTTGGCGTTCACACCGCTGCCATGCTCGCAGTGACGGGCCTGATCGCCACGGGAGTGTGCCGCGGCGTCGGCGCGGGGGCGGGATGGCTTCGTAATTTCCGGCGCAAGGCCTCGTCGGCACCGCCTTCAACTGGGTACTTTTGAACCCATCAAGAAACATTGGTTACTCCTTGATGCATTTCAGGGTAGGCCGCGACCCATGGCGGTCCGTGAGACGCAGCGCGCGGTCAAAACCGGCATTCCGGTGCACAAGGGGGTACCCGGTTTCAGGCATATCGCCGCTTGGTACGCGTGCTTACATTTTTGACTTGTATTTCGAAATCGACAGCGTGTGGAGGGGGGCAAGCAATTGCTGCTGCTGCATGCGGGCGCCTGCCCGATCAGGTAACGAACAAGTTGAAACCATGAACAAGATCTTTCGGACGCTTTGGAATCCAACGCTCGCTACCTGGGTCGCCGCACCCGAAACCTCGCGCGGCCATGCGCGGTCTTCCCGTTCGGGCACCGGCACGGCGGTGGCCGTGGCGGTCGTGCTCCTGTGTTCCGGGCCGGCACTGGCGGCCGGCGGCGCAGGCGGACAGCCCGTGGGCAACCCGACGCTGAACGCCGGTGCCGGCGGCAGCAACGGCACCGGCGGCAATGGCGGGCTCAACGACACCACGGTCAACGCGAGCGGCGGCGCCGGCGGGTCGTCGACGCCCACGGGCGTCACGGCCGGGTCTGCGGCCAACATCGGCACGTTCGTCGGCGCCACCGCGGGCACGGGTGGGGCGGCGGGCACCACCAGCAACGTCGTCGGCCCGGGCGCGCTGCAGGGCGACAACGGCGGTGCCGGCCAGGCGCAGACCGGCGACGCACTCAACGGCAACGGCTACGGCGGCGGCGGCGGGGGCGGCTTCCAGGGTTCGTCGATCGCCAACAGCGTCACCTCGTCCACCAACAGCTACACCGGCGGCAACGGCGGTGCGGGGGGCAACGGCTACTGGGCCGCCGGCGGCGGCGGCGCCGGCGGGTACGGCTCGATCCTGAGCGCGCCCCTGGGCAGCTACACGGCCACCGGCGCGTCCATCGGCGGCGCGGGCGGCAACGGCGGCGACGCGTTTTCGCAGGCCGGCGGCGGTGGCAGCGGCGGCGGCGGTTTTTACCTGAACACCACAACGCCAGGGCTCACTTTCACCAACACCGGCACCATCGCTGCGGGCACCGGCGGTGCCGGCGGGACCAACCTGCTGCCCAGCCAGCTCAACGCCTCGGGCGGCGGCGGCGGCGCGGGCGGCATCGGTGCCACGCTGGCCGGCAGCGCCGTCACCGTGGTCAACACCGGCCAGATCACGGGCGGCGCAGGGGGTGCCGGCGGTGCGGGCGGCGGTGGCGCGACCGGCACCGGCGCGCCGGGCGCAGGCGGCGATGGCGGCATCGGCCTGTCGTCCACCGGCACCGCGGCCACCATCACCAACACCGGCACCATCGCGGGCGGTGCCGGCGGGGCAGGCGGTGTCAACAACAACGGCGGGCCCAACGGCGCGAACGGCGTGGGGGGCGTGGGCGTGGCGGGCGCCAACCTCGCCCTCGCCAACAGCGGCACCATCACCGGCGGGCTGGGTGGCGACGGCGTGACCCGTGCCTCGGCCGTGGAATTCACCGGCGGCAGCAACAGCCTCACGCTGAACTCCGGCTCGGCGATGTCGGGCGCCATTGCCATCGACACCGGCGCCACCGCCAGCGTGATCGCCGGCGCCGACGGCCTGGTCGTGGGCAATGCCTTGCTGCTGGGCGGCACGGGCACCGTCGACACCAACGGCCGCAGCCTGAGCTGGACAGGCCCCATTTCGGGCACCAGCGGCCTGGTGAAGGCCGGCGCGGGCGTGTTGACGCTGAGCGGCGCCAACACCTATGCCGGCGCCACCAACGTCGCGGCCGGCACCTTGCGCGCCGCCGCGGCCAACACGCTCAGCAGCGCCAGCGCCTTCACGGTGGCCTCGGGCGCCACGCTGGACCTGGCCGGCAACAGTCAGGCCGTGGCGTCCGTCGCCAACAGCGGCGTCGTGTCGCTGGTGGGCAGCGCGCCCGGCACCACCCTCACGGTCAACGGCCCCTGGGCGGGCAACGGCGGCACGCTGCGCCTGGGCACGGCGCTGGGCGGCAGCGCCAGCGCGAGCGACCGGCTCATCCTGAACGGCAGCACCGCGATTGCCAGCGGCACGACCAGCGTGCAGATCGTCAACCTGGGCGGCCTGGGTGCGCTGACCACCGGCAGCGGCATCGAGATCATCAGCGCCCTGAACGGCGCCACCACCACCGCGCAAACCACCAAGAGCGCCTTCAGCCTCGCCGGCGGCCACGTTGATGCGGGCGCCTACCAGTACCGGCTGTACGCCGCCGACGCGAGCGGCGCGGGCGAGAACTGGTACCTGCGCTCCAGCACCACGGCCAACGGCGCGGTCGTGCCCACCTATCGCACCGAAGTGCCCCTGTATGCGGCGCTGCCCGAACAGCTGCGCCAGGCCAACCTGTCGATGCTGGGCAACCTGCACCAGCGCGTGGGCGACGACGGCCCGAACGGCGCCAACACCGCCTCGCCGGAGCAGGGCTACCGCCAGGCGTGGGCCCGCATCATCAGCACCGACCGCACCATCTCGCAGGCCGGCACCGTCAGCCCCACCAGCGACGGGCGCCTCACCGGCTTCCAGGCCGGCACCGACCTGTGGGCCGACCCGAACTGGCGCGTGGGTGTGTACGTCGGCCAGCTCGACGGCGACATGCGCGTGACGGGCTTCGCCAACGGCCTGCAGAACTATGCGAGCGGCTCCAACGACCTGCGCAACCAGTACCTGGGCGCCTACGCCACCTGGAAGAACGAGGGCGGCCTGTACGTCGACGGCGTGCTGCAGGCCGGGCGCCACCGCTACACCGTGTCGCCCACGCTGGGCTTCGGCAGCTCGGGCAAGGGCGACAGCCTGCTGGCCTCCGTCGAGGTCGGCCAGGCCTTCGCCATCGCGCCGAACTGGACCATCGAGCCGCAGCTGCAGCTGGTGCACCAGCGCGTGAGCCTGGACGACACCGGCATCGCCGGCGCCCTGGTGCAGCAGAACAGCCACAACGGCTGGCTGGTGCGCGCTGGGGTGCGGGTCAAGGGCGAGATCGCGACGGGCGTTGGCCTGCTGCAGCCCTATGTGCGCTTCAACGTCTATCGCAGCGGCAGCGGCACGGACATCACCCGGTTCGTCGGCCCCGCTGCGTACACCGACATCGCCACGCGCACGGGTGGCACCAGCACCGAACTGGCAGGCGGCGCCACGCTGCAGCTCACCGAAAGCACCAGCGTCTATGCGGAGCTGGGCAAGCTGTGGGCTTCGGGCGGGGACACGCGCACGAAGGGCAGCGTGCAGGCGAGCCTGGGCGTGAAGGTGCGCTGGTGATGGTGAGCATGCGCTGATCGAAGCGCCCCGGCGCTGGCCGCCGGGACCACGTGCTGCCATGCGCGCATGTGCACACATGCCGCGCTTTTCACTGCGCGGGCACCTGGATGAACCGCCCTCCCGCGTACACCAGCAAGCTGCCGGCCTGCTGCCGCGCGCTGACCACCTCGCCGAAGATCACCGTGTGCGAGGCGACGGCCGTGGCCGTCGACACCCGGCAATCGAACGCGGCTGCCCGGTTGCTCAGCACGGGTACGCCCGAATGCAGCGTCGTCCAGCCGTCGTCCCAGAAGCGGTCGGGCACGGCGTTCATGCCGGCGAAATCGCGCGCCATCTGCTCGTCCCCCGCCGACAGCACGCTCACGCCGAAGAACCCCGCGCGAATGACGGCGGCGTGCGTTCGCGATGCCTGGTTGAGGCAGACCAGCAGCGTGGGCGGCTCGGCCGACACCGAGGTGACCGCCGTGGCCGTGCAGCCCAGGAAGCGGCCCTCGTCGACGGTGGTGATCACGCATACACCGGCCGCGAGCCTTCGCATGCCCGCCTTGAAATCGTGGCCGAGTGCTTCGCGCGCCACGGGGGACGCGCGCTCGATCGTCCGGGCGAACAGCGGCCGCGTGGCATGCAGTGCCGAAGGCGGCGTGGCCGCGACCTGCGCTGCGCGGCTCACAGCGCCACCAGGGGAATGCCGCCGTCCGCCCCCAGCAGCAACCGGCCGTAGGCCTCCTTGCCCACTTCGGTCGTGACGTAGGCATGCCGACCGGCGATCTCGCTGTCGCGCCAGAGCTTGTTCATGATGTTCGGTTCCGCGAACGCGCCCGCGCCGTTGGCCGTCATCAGGATGTCGAAGGCCTCTTTCACGAGCGCGAAGATGTGCCCGGTGTCGTTGCGCACGCGCCCGCGCTGCAGCAGCGACATCACCTCGCCGCGCGCCGCCGCGCCGTCGATGTCCGCGCAGGCGCGCTGCATCAGCAGGTAGGCCAGATCGATCTTGGTGTCGGCCGAGGCCACGGCGAGCTGATGCGTGGGCGAGTTCTTCGACTGCGCATAGGTGGTGTACGCCACCGGCTTGTTCGGCAGCCGCTCCAGCGTCAGGTCCATCATGGCCCGCCCCAGGCCGAGTTGCGCGCCCACCAGCACCAGCGCCGCAACCGGCACGAACACCATGTTGGCCAGCGGCTCGGTGTCCTGGTGCGGGGTGGCGAATCTGGCCTCCATCAGGTCGGCGAAGGTCTGGATGCGATGGTCGGGCACGAAGTGATCGACCACCACGATGGTGTTGCTGCCCGAGCCCTTCATGCCGGTGACGAACCAGGTGTCCTCGATCGTCCATGCGGACGCCGGAATGAGGCCCAGCGCCGGCGTGAAGCCGCCTTCGGCACCACCCTCCGGATTTGGCAGGAACATCCCCAGCGTGCCCCAGTCGGCCGCGAACGAACCCGACGCGTAGGCCCACCGGCCGCTGACCATGTAGCCGCCTTCCACGCGCTCGGCCTTGGTCCCCGGCGTGAAGATGCCGCAGCACTTGGCGTTCGGGTTCTCGCCGAAGACCTCGTCCTGGGCGCGCTGAGAGTAGGTGGTGGCGAACCAGGTGCACACGTTGAGCAGCGCGACTGCCCACGACGTGGAACCGTCGCCGCGCCCGACCTCGGCCACCGTTTCCATCATGGTGCGCAGGTTGGTGCCGAGACCGCCATAGCGCTTGGGCACCAGCAGCCTGAATAGGCCCGCCTGCTCGATGGCCTGCATGACGGCGGGCGCGACCTGGCGGTCTTCGGACGTTCTTGCCGCGTGCTCGCGGATCAGCGGCACGAGGCGGGTGGCGCGCTCGATGATTTCGCGGTTCGGTCGCACCCATTCGTCGACGTTGACCGCCGGCTGCTTGCGGGAAACAGAGCTTGCGGCGACAGGGGGCGTGGCAGTGGTGAGCATGTGGATTCCTCGAATGACGTGATGTACCCCGGGGCAAGGCGGCATGCCCTGCCCGGCTTCGTGAAATCGATGCGCATCGATGCGTTGAATCTAGCGCCGGGCCCGCATGCCAGCCACATCCGTTTCCCTACGTGCAAATGACGATTCGTCATCCTGACGGAGTGTCCGATCGGGTGCATGCCGATGGTGCGACAGCACAACCGAACCTATATTCGGCGACCCGGATTCACCCGAAAAAAGAAGCAGGAACGCACCGATGGCGGACACCTTCGATCACCGTCCCGAAGTGGCCGAGAAGCGCCGCGCGCTCATGCGGGCGCGGATTCTCGAGGCGACGGCGCGCACATTCACCGAACGGGTGAGCGCCATTCCGGGCATCGAGGACGTGGCGCGCGAGGCGGGGATTTCGCGCGGCACTTTCTATCGCTACTTCGAGTCGCTGGACGCCGCGGTCGTGGCCGCCGGCATCGCGATGAGCGACGCTCTCATGACCGACATCCTGCCCGTCTACGACTTCCTGAGAGAACCCTGGCAGCGCTTTTCCGTCGGCTTCCGGCTGTACCTCGTGCGCTCGCTGCAGGACCCCAAGCACACCGAGTTCCTGATTCGCATGGACGTGTGGCCGCACGGCTCGCTGGTGGACCGGTACATGTCCGCCGACCTGGCCATGGGGCGCGACCGCGGGCAGTTCGAGGTGGAAAACGTCGAGGCCGCGACAGACTTTCTGAAGGGTGCTTCGGCTGGCACCATCCAGGCGGTGCGACGCGGCGTGGTCGAACCCGAGGGCTACATTGACGCGGCCGTCCACATGGGGCTGCGCAGCCTGGGGTGCGACCTTGCGATGTGCCGCAAGGGGGTGGAATTTTCTCGCGCGCACGTGGCGAGCCTGCCTGTGCGCGAAGGATGAAAGGGCGCGTCGAACCGGCCCTTCATCGCATGGCCGCGAACCCACGCGCCAGGTCGGCCATCAGGTCCACGGGCGCCTCCAGCCCGACATGCAGCCGCACCACCGCCCCGCGCCCGCTCCAGTCCGTCACGCTGCGCGCCGCGCGCATGTGGGTCCAGGCCACCAGGCTTTCGTAGCCGCCCCAGGACGAGCCGCGCCCGAACAGCGTGAGCGCATCGACGAAGCGTTCGACCGCGGCACTCTCGATGCCCGGCTGCAGTTCGATCGACAGCAGCCCGTTGGTGCCGCTGCAATCGCGCTGCCAGATCGCATGCCCCGGATGCTGCGGCAGCGCCGGACAGAACACGGTGGCCACTTCAGGCCGCTGCTCCAGCCAGTGCGCCACCTCCAGCGCGTGGCGCTCGTGCATCTGCAGCCGTGCCGACAGCGTGCGGATGCCGCGCAGCACCAGCCACGCGTCGTCGGGGCTCACCGTCATGCCGAACGCGTCGCAGCGTTCGTTCAGCGGCCGCCATGCGGCCTCTGTCGTGGCCACGGTGCCCATCATCACGTCGGAGTGGCCCGACAGGTACTTGGTCGCGGCCATGGTCGAGATGTCCGCGCCCAGCGCGAGCGGGCGGTACTGCAGGCCCGAACCCCAGGTGTTGTCGGCCGCCAGCAGCGCGCCGCGCGCATGCGCGAGTTCGGCCAGCCGGGGCAGGTCGCACATCTCGTAGACCAGCGAGCCGGGGCACTCGGCATACACCAGCCGCGTGGTCGGTTCGAACAGGTCCTCGATGCCGCTGCCGTCCGCCGCGAAGAAGGTGCTGCGAATGCCGTAGGGCTCCAGGAACGAATGCACCAGGTTGCGCGTGGGCTCGTACACGCTGTCGGACATGAGCACGTGGTCGCCCGGCTTCAGGTACGACAGCAGCACCATGCCGATGGCCGCCAGGCCCGTGGGGAACAGCCGCGTGCGGTGCGCGCCTTCGAGCTCGCTCACCGCGTCCTCGAGCGCGAAGGTGGTCGGCGTGCCGCGCGCGCCGTAGCTGAAGATGCGCTCGTCGTCGCGCCGCGCGCGTGCGTCGCGCATGGCGGCCACGCTGTCGAACAGCACGGTGCTCGCGCGCACCAGCGGCGTGTTGACGGGCGAGCCGCCGGCATACGACGGGCTCTTGCCCGTGCGCGTGAGTCGCGTGCCGGGTGCGAGGTCTGGGGGCGCGTTGTGCGGGTCGGGCGTGGTCATGGGTCGCGTGGGGTGGGTTCGCGGGGAGGGGTCAGGCCGCCATGTTGCTTCAATCCGCGGTCAATCCGCACGGGCACCGGAGAGTTTGACGATGCGCGACCAGCGTTCGATGTCCTGGCGCATCTGCGCGGCAAAGGCTTCCGGCGAATTGGCGACCACCTCGCTGCCGCCGTCCGTCACCAGCTTGGTCACCTCGGGCAGGTGCAGCGTGCGCACGATGGCTTCGTTCAGGTAGGCCACGCGTTCGGGCGGCGTGCCGGCCGGTGCGAAGAAACCGTACCAGTCCTCGAAGCGCGCGCCGGCGTAGCCCAGCTCCTCGAGCGTCGGCACCTTGGCGAACACGCCGATGCGCCGCGGGCTGGTCACGGCCAGCACGCGCAGCTTGCCGTTCTGCACCAGCCCCGACACCGAGGCGGTGGAGGTGACCAGCACGTCGACCTGGCCGCCGAGCAGGTCGGTCAGCGCGGGGCCGGCGCCCTTGTAGGGCACGTGCGTCATCTCCACGCCCTTGTCCTTCGCCAGCACCACGCCGACCAGGTGCGACAGCGTGCCGTTGCCCGGCGTCGCATAGGTCACCTTGCCGGGGCTCGCCTTGGCCTTGGCGGCCAGGTCGGCAAAGCTCTTGAGCGGCGAGTTGGCATCGACCACCAGCGCGAGCGGCGCGGCATTGATCTGCGTGATGGGAATGAAGTTCTTGACCGGGTCGAAGCCGGCCTGCGCATACAGCGTGGGGTTGACGGCCATGATCGACACCTGCGAGGTGAGCAGGGTGTAGCCGTCGGGCTTCGCGTCGGCCACGGCCTTGGCGCCGATGTTGCCGCCCGCGCCGCCCCGGTTGTCGACCACGGCGGCCTGTCCCATGATTTCGGGCAGCCGCGTGGTCACCAGGCGCGCGGTCGCGTCGTTGCCGCCGCCGGGCGGGAAGGGCGAGATGAACTTCACCGTCTGCGACGGGAAGCCGTTGCGGGCGGGCAGCGGCTGCGCGCTGGCGGGCTGCAGGGCGAGTGCGGCCATCCATGCGGCAATTGCTAGACGGGCAAGGCGAACAAGCGGTGAGGTGCGGCTGACAGACGACATGACAGGACTCCTGAAATAGGAACGGACAAGGACGAACAGAAACTGCGGTGCGTTGAACTCGGGTTGCGGGTGCGGCAGCACCCGCGCGCTCATGCGTGCGATGCGCCTGCGGGCAATCGAAACGCGGCCTTCTCCTGCGCATCGAGCTGCGCGACAAGGCCCGTCTCCCATGCCAGGTAGCGGCGCGCGGCTTCCTTGTTGCCGTCGTGCCGGTCGTGCACGAAGAACAGGTAGTCGATGCAGTCGCTGTCGGCGGGCAGCGCGGGCGTGGCCTCGACCGGCAGGCCGGCGGCGCGCCACGCGGCCATGCCGCCCTTCAGCAGCAGCGGCGCAGGGGCGCCGGCCAGCTCGGAGGCCGCCGTCCATGCCGCGAGCGCCGCGTCGTCGGCCACCAGCACCAGCTGGCGCGTCTCGTTCTTCACGTCGGCGGCCAGGCGCGGACGGATCGACCAGCGCGCCTGCGGAATGTGGCCCGCGCGAAACGGCATGCTGCCGCGCAGGTCGACCAGCGCCACGTCGTTCTTCTCCAGGCGCGCGGCCAGTGCCTGCGCGTCGATGGTGGCCAGCGCGGGGGCGGCCGGCGGCGCCGCTGGCGCCAGCGCCAGCCCGCTGGCCAGCCCGCCTTCGAGCACGCTCGCGTCATGGCCCATCTGCCGCAGCCAGCTCGCGATGGTGGGCGCGCGCACACCGTCGTCGTCCAGCAGCACCAGCCGCGCACCGCGCACGCCGAAGTACTGGTCGCCCGCCTGCATCAGCTGCCCGCCCGGCGTGTGCTGCGCCCCCGGCAGGCTGCCGGCCGCGAACTCCTCCGGCGTGCGCACGTCGCACAGGAACAGGCTGCGGCCTGCGTCGGCGGCCCACTGCTGCACCGTCTGCGCATTCACCACCGGCACGCCGAAGCGCGCGGCCAGTGCCTGCGCGGCGGGGCGCAGCTCGGCGTTGCCGCTGTCGTCTGCATAGCGGCGCGTGCCGCCGTGCTCCAGCACGTGGTCGTTCAGGTACCAGCCCTGCGTGCCGTTCTCCAGCGCGTACACCGGGTTGGGCAGCCCCAGGTTGATGAGCGTCTGCGCGCCGATGATGCTGCGCGTGCGCCCCGCGCAATTGATGACGATGGGCGTGGTGGTGTCGGGCACCAGCTGGCGCACGCGGTAGGCCAGCTCGCCGTTGGGGCAGCAGGTGGCGCTCGGGATGTTCATCTTGTGGAACTCGCTCACCGGCCGGCCATCGAGCACGACCACGCGGTCGTTGCGCGCCAGCATCTCGGCGAGCTGGTCGGCGCTGACGCGGGGCGTGTGATAGACCTCCTCGGCCAGTTCGCCGAAGGTCTTCGAGGGCAGGTTCACGCCCGCGAAGAGCACGTAGCCCGCGGCCTGCCAGGCCTGCGCGCCGCCTTGCAGCACATGCACGTCGGTGTAGCCCAGCGCGGCCAGCTGCGCGGCGGCGCGCTGCGCCACGTTGTCTTCCGCGCCTTCGTCGTAAGCCACCACACGCGTGCTGCGTCGCGGCACCAGCCGCGGCGCATCGAGCTCCAGCCGGCTGAAGGGCAGGGGAATGCCGTAGAACAGGTGCGCCTCGCCGTACTGGCCGTGCTCGCGCACGTCGAGCAGCGCAATCTCCGCGCCGTCGTGCAGCCAGGCCTTGAGGGTCTTCGGGTCGATGAAAGAGGTCATGAGAGCGAGTCGGTGGAACGAACGGTGTCCTGCGCGGCCGCGCAGCGCGCGACCCGCATGAAGAAAAAGAACGTGAAAAAGAGAAGCGGACTAGCGGCGCGTCTGCACGCCGATGCCCATGGTCTGGTACGTGCCCGCGGCCATGTCGTATGCGGTGCGCCGGTTCAGCGTTTCGAGCGCACGGCCGTACATGTGCAGGTGGCGAATGACCTGCTCGCCCTGGATCTCGACCGAGTGGATGTCCTCGGGCATCAGCGCAATGCCCGTTCCCGGTGCCACGACGACCAGCGCCGTTTCCTTCAGCGTGCCCACGCCCGGCACGCTGGCGTCGTCGGTGCGCTCGTACACGCGGTTGTGCTCGGTGCCTTCCACGGCCGCGATGCAGGCCCAGGTCGTGTGGTTGTGCGGCACGATCTTCTTGCCCGGGCGCATCACGTTCAGGTAGAGCGCATAGCTCTGGTCCGCGTCTTCGGCAATGAGGTAGCGCGCCTGGTGCTCGCCGGCCTCGGGCGGCGGGAAGTCGGCGGCGCCCCAGTAGGCGGTGTGCGCGGCCAGGCCTTCGAGCGCAGCGAGCACGGTCTTCAGGTGCTCGCGGGTCGCTTCAGCGCCGCCGATGGCTTTCTTCATCTCGCCGATGGATGCCGCGACCGCCTGCTGGCGTTGCTCGGAAGGGGTGCTCATGCGTGTTCTCCAGTGGGGTTGCCTGTTCGGTATGCATTCACTGTAGTGACGGCGGCGTGACGCAACAATCCAAGCAGCGCACGAAACACATCAATAAAATTAATGTATGGCCACCCTTGATCTTGAACTGCTGCGCTCCTTTGCCGCCGTCGTCAGCCACCAGAGCTTTGCGGCGGCGGCCGTGCACCTGGAGCGCACGCAGTCGGCCATCACGCAGCAGATGCAGCGGCTCGAAGAGCAGATCGGCCATCCGCTGTTCGCCAAGCAGGGCCGGCAGAAGCGCCTGACCGAGCACGGCGAACGCCTGCTCACCTATGCGCACCACATGCTCGCGCTGAACGACGAGGCGCTGCGCAGCCTGCGCCAGGGCCAGCTCGAAGGCAACCTGCGCATCGGCGCGCCGCACGACGTGGCCGAGACCATGCTGCCACTGCTGCTGACCGAGGTGGCGCGCACCTCGCCGCTGCTGCAGCTGGACATTCACATCGGCCGCAGCCCCTACCTGATGACCTCGCTCAAGAGCGGCGAGGTCGACATGATCATCTCCAACCGCGCCGACGCGCAGTCGCAGTTCGAAGGCGTGGTGCTGCGCAACTCGCCCACCGTGTGGCTGTGCGCCGCGAGCTACGTGCACGACCCGGCCAAGCCCGTGCCGCTCATCATGGCCGACGGCCCCAGCATCTTCCGGCGCATCGGCCACGAGGCGCTCGACGCGGCGGGCGTGGCCTGGACGCCGCGCTACACCTCGTCGAGCCTGATCGGCATCAAGGCGGCGCTGCGCGCGGGGCTCGGTGTGACCGCGCGCGGCGTGGAGCAGCTCGACGCGGGGCTGCGCGTGCTGGGCGCCGGCGACGGCATGCCGCGGCTGCCCGACCTGGCCTACCACCTGTATGTGCGCAGCCACGTGGTGAACCCGGTCACGCGCCAGGTGTTCGAGACGTTGAAGACGCAGCTCAGGTTGCCGCGCACCGACGTGCTGGCGTAGCGCCTGCGCGCTTGAGCGAGGGGCTTCTGGTTGTCAGCGGGCAGCTATCGCGTCGCGGACGGCGAGCAACGGCGGCCCGGGCCCATTGCTGGCGCTCGCCTCTCCCTCAAGACCCACGACAGCTTGCTGGACCTTCACGCCTAGGCCAGCGAAGCCGGCTCGGAGTCCGCGCCCTTCGTCAGCGGCCCTGGATGCGGCGCCTTCAAGGGAAGCCACAGTCGAAAGCGCGTCCCGCCCTGCGCTGCCTCCCACGTCACCGTCCCTCCAATGGCACGTGCCCGGCGCCGCATGTTCGAGAGTCCGTGTCCGGTGGGGCCCTCGGGCTGCGCAGAGAAGCCACGGCCGTTGTCGAGCAGGACCACCGCCACGCCGTCCGCCTCCCGCGCTGTCGCCACACGCAGCTCGGTCGCGCCGGCGTGCTGCATCACGTTCGAGATCCCCTCCTGCAGGATGCGCAGGATGTGAAGCGCACTGCGCGGATCGAGCCATTCGAGCGGCGGCACGTCGATGACTTCCCAGCGCAGGCTCAGGCTCGAATCGCGCAGCCGCGGCAGCAGCCGGTAACGCAGTGTCGCGAGCAACAGCAGCAGGTCGGCCTCGACGGGTTCGAGCGAATCGACCGTGAGCTTCAGGTCGTCGATGCATTCCCGCAGCACCAGCGCCATCTGCGGCTCGCTGAGCTTGCCGGCCTCGGCCACCTTCAACGCGCTGATCAACTGCGAGCCCATGCCATCGTGGATGTCCTGCATCAGCCGCTGGCGTTCGCGGCTCAGGGTTTCGCGCTGCTGCACTTCGCGCAACTGCGCGTAGTTGACGGCCAGTTCGGCCTCGCGTTCCCGCAGGCGTTCGGCCAGGTGCGCGTTGGCCTGTTCCACGTCGTCGACCGCGCCGACGTAGCGCCGCAGGATGATGTAGATGAACATCAGCAGGCGCGCCGTGGTCGACACCGGCCAGAGGTAGATGTCCTCCGGGCTCACGAAGTAGTTCTGCATCAGCCAGTCGTGGATGGCCACCGGCAGATCGATGATGCCGACGAACGAGGCCAGGATGCCCTCGCGCGAGCCTTGCCGCCAGGCGGCCCACGCAATGAGCAGCACGGCCGGGATGCCCGCCAGGATCGTCAGCAGGTAGGAGAGCGGCGCCAATGCATCCATGCCGGGCAGCACCTGCAGCAGCGGCATCGTCACCGTCCACGACAGCGCCAGCAGCACCAGCAGCGCGCGCCCCACCCAGCGCGGCGCGCGCGGCACCAGTGTCGCGACGAAGAAATACCAGGTCACCAGCAGCGCGTTGACCGAATTGACCGTGATCCACCCGAACCACGCCGACGGAATCGGCAGTGGTTCCAGTCCCGTGTAGTAGTGCAACCCGCGCAGTACCATGAACAGTGTGTACAGCGCGAACAGCAGGTAGATGCTCTCGCGGCGGCGCAGGAGCCAGACGGAAAAAGCGAACAGCCCCAGGCCCATCACCGCGATGCTCATGACCTCGGAGATGCCCGATTGCAGCGCGCGGCGCCATCGAAAGCGCGGCTCCAGGTCAGCCTTCGGGCCGACCCACGCCGTGGAGACCGCGCCGCCGGCGCTCCTGAGGCTGTCGATGCGGATGCGCAAGGTGCGCGGCGCGCCGGTTTCCCGGCCCTCGTCGCCAGCAGCCGGCATCCACAGCGGGAAGTTGAAGCTGTTCCATACCGTGTCGCCGGACGACGTGTAGATCAGCCGGTCGTCCGCATAGACCGCGACGCGCCCGATGGTCTGCCAGCGCGGCAGGTAGAGAAATGCGTCCTGTGCCTGCACGCCGCGCAGGTCGAGTTCGATCCAGGTGCGCAGCCACTCCTGGGCGCTGCTTGCCGGCACGACCGCACGCGGCCAGGTGTAGGGCAAGGTGACCTGCTTCCATTCGCCCGTCGGCGCAGCTGCGTCGGGCTGCCGCGGCAGCGGGTCGGAGGGAGCGTCGATGGGCTGCGTCAGTACGCGCGCCTGGGTGAAGTGCTGTGCGCGCGGCGCGTTCGCGTCCGCCAGCGCAGTGGCGACGGACGGCCCCGCGACAAACGCGGCGGCGGCCAGCAGCAGCAAGCCCGCGAAGGCTGGCCTAAGGCGCGAGAAGACCCTGGCTGCGGGCTTCATGGATGGCTTCGACCTGCGAGCGCACTTCCAGCTTGGCGTAGATGCGCCGCACGAAGCTCAGCACGGTGTTGCGCGTCACGCCCATCAACCCGGCGATCTCTTCGTAGCTGAAGCCCTTGGTGATGTACTCCAGCACTTGCCGCTCGCGTGGCGACAGCTGTGCCTGTTCTGCGGCGGGCACTTCGGCCGCAGGGCTTGCGGGGGGGCGCGCCTGCTTGAAGCGCGTGAGCAGCTGGCGCGCGATGAGCGGGCTGATCGGGCTGCCGCCGGCTTGCGCGGCGCGGATCTCTTCGACGATGTGGCGCGGCGAACTGTCCTTGAGCAAATAGCCCGTGGCGCCGGCCTCCAGGCTCTGCATCACGAGCGCCTCGTCGCCGAAAGACGTGCTGACCACCACGGCGCAGTCGGGCCACGCCACCTGCGCCGCGCGGATCACCTCGACGCCCGAGCCGTCGGGGAGGCCCAGGTCGACCACCAGCACCTGCGCGGCCGACAGGTCCAGCATCGCGCGCGCCTCGCGCACGCTGCGGGCCATGCCGTGCAGTTGCAGGCCGTCGGCGCTGCGAATCGCCGTCGCCAGCGCCTCGGCGATCTCCGGATCGTCTTCGACGAAGGCGACCTGGATCGTTGGCGAGGCGGGGGGATTCGGCATGGCGGGCGGCTTTGGGGGTGCCGGATTGTCACCGAATGTGAATCCTCGCGCTCACCGGAATGACGCGTTCGGCGCAGGCCGCCCGTGCACTTCTACTTGACCGACATCGTCAACGGCGTGTGTGCGACAGACCCGTTCGACTGCGGCACGTTCACGATCACCTGGATGTCGCCCTTGAAGCCCGCAGGCGGCGTGCCCGTGACCTTGCCGGTCTTCGCGTCGAAGCTGAGCCACGACGGCAGCGGCTTGCCATCGGTCATGGTGGCCGTGGCGCGCGTGCCCTTGGGCAGCTGGCTCGGCAGCGGCACCTGGGCGGTCACGTTCGCCGCCCCGCTCCGGGTGTTGGAGACGACCGTCATCGCGCCCAGGTTGGTCTGCTGCCTGCTCTTGTCGTTCTGCACGTCGACGTTGAAGGTGCCGGAGCCGTTGCCGCCGGTGAGTTGCTGGTTGGTGATGGTCTTCTCCGTCTCGGGCGGCAGGGGGGCGCCGGCCACGGGGGGCGTCGAGGCCGCCGGTGCGCCGGCGGGCGCGGGTGCCGCAGACGCGGTGCTGGCAGCGGTCGCGGCGGGCTTGGGCGCCGGGACCGGCGTGGTTGCCGGCGTTGTGGCTGGCGTGGTCGGCGTGGTCGGCTTGGTCGTCGTGGCCGTCGTTGTCGTCGTGGTAGCTGGCGTTGCCACCGGTGCTGCCGGTGCCGCCGGTGCTGCCGTACCGCCGTCGGTCTTCGGCCGCGTGCCCTTCTTCTCCGTGTCCTCGCTCGCGCCGGCCGCGGCGAACTGCGCGCCGAAGGCAAAGCCCTTGGTCGTGCTGACCGCGTCCTTCATGACGACATTGCCGCCAGCCTCCACCGACGTCGGTGCCACCCCGCTGGCCTGCGTACCCGTCATCGTGGTGTCGCCGCCCGAGCTGAAGCCGACCTTGCCGCCCTTGCTGTCGAAGGTGGCGCCAGTGGCGGTGTCGCTCTTGGACATCTCCACGCCGCCCGAGGCCGACGCGCCGCCGCCGACGCCCTGGGCGCCGCCGCCGACCGTGGCCGCCACCGACACCTGGACCGCGCTGCTGTCGGTCTTGCCGCTCGCGGCCTGGATGTCCAGGTTGCCGCCGGCCGCCACCTTGATGTCGCCGCCCGCGGTCACCTGCGTGCCGACCAGCGTGGTGTCGCCGCCGGATTTCAGCGTCACGCCCTGGCCGCTGGCGATGGCGGCAACCCGGTCGCGCCGGCCCGAGGTGTTCGACTGCCCGTAGTCGAGGCTGGCGCTCGCGCTGACCTGGTCGGCGCCGGCGGTCGCGGAAGCCGTTGCGCCGGCGGAACGGGTGCCGGTCTCGAAGGTGTCGCGCGCGGCATCGATCTTCAGTGCCCCGCCCGCGGCGATGTTCACCGGTCCCGAGGCCGAGATCGTCGTGCCTTCCATGCGCGTGTCGTTGCGCGTCACGATGTTGACGCCGCCCGTGCCCGCCTGGATGCTGCCTGCCACTGCCGTGTTGGTCTTGGCGCCCGACTGGTTGTAGTTGCCGTAACCGCTCGCGGTGCCGGTCGAGTTCACGAGGTCGACGCTGAACGCGCCGCCGGCGCCGGCGGCCATGCTGTCGTTGCGGGTGGCATTGCTGGCAGCCTTGAAGTCGAGCGAGCCGGCCTCGATGTTCACGCCCTTGCCCGCCTCGATCTTCGTGCCTTCGAACACGGTCTCGTTGTTCGACTTGCTGTTGACGCTGCCGCCGACCTGGATGGTGCCCCGGCGCGCGGTGCTGCTCGACGAAGCGTCGTTCGCCGTGCCCACATCGAGCGTCATCGTGATGCCCGCGCCGGCCATGGCACCCGCGCCCAGTCCGGAATTGCCCTTGCTCACCTGGTTGGCGGAGCCGGTGTCCGACGGCGCTGCGCCCGGCGCCGCCGGCGCGGCGGCGGGGGCGGCCGCGGCTGCGGTGGCGCCGGCGCCGGTTGCGGCGGTCGGCACTGCGCCCGTACCGGCGGTGCCGGCAGTCCCTGCAGTCCCGGTGGTTCCGGCTGTCCCGGCACCCGTACCGGGAACGGTCGTGCCCGGCTTGACCGTGGGTTTGGCCGGCGTATTCGCATCGGGGTCCAGCTTGGTCGTCGCCTGGCCCTTTTGCTCCGCGCGGCCCTGGGCCTGCGCGTTCGCGCTCGACTCGGCGTAGAAGCCGGTCTTGGTCTCGAAGGTCGTGCTGCCGGCGCTGCTGCTGTGCGTGTCCCGGGCGGCGCTGCTCAGGATCTTGTCGGCCGACTGGTTCAGGTCGCCCTTCACCAGGATGTCGGTCCCGACGTCGGCGATGGTGTCGCGCGCGGTGCGCATCAGGTTGCCGCCCGCTTCGATCTTCGACACGCTGGCCCGGGTGTCCGTCGTCGCGCTGTTCGACAGCACGATGTTGGTGTACGAGCCGACCTCGCCGTGCACACCCGCGGCGGCCGTCGATCCCACGGCCGTGCCGGCGCCGGTCGCCGCGCTGGTCTGCGTGTCGGCGCTGCCGCCGGCGCTGGCGTAGAAGCCGCTGGCGGTCTGCATGCTGTCGACCTTCGTCTCGCGCACGTCCTCGGCCGCCCGGGTGATGAGGTTGCCGGCCTTCAGCACCATGTCGCCGCCGGAGGCCACGCGCGAGCCTTCCACCGTCATCGTGTCGTTGACCTTGGCCTGCAGGCCCTTGCCCGCCGTGAGGTTCGAGCCGACGTGCACGACCTCGCGCGTCTTCGTGTCGACGATGGACTGCTCCATGTAGCTCACGCGGTTGTCGGTCGACGCGCCCAGGTTGGCGTCTGTACTCGCGTTGCCGCCCGGCATGCCCTGGCCCGATGCCGAGGCGTTCGCCGTGGCGCCGCCCGAGCCCTGGTTGCCGGTGCTGCTCATGAGCCCGACGTTGCTGGTGTTGACGTTGGTGTGCGAGCTTCGGGTGTCCTGCCCGGCCAGCACGTCGAGCCGGTTCGCGTTGACGACGAGGTTGCCGTCCGACGCCACGTTGGAGCCCTTGAGCGTCACCGTGCCGCTGGCGTCGATCTGCCCGTTGCCGCCGATGTGGATCACCGAGGCGAGGTTGCGCGTGTCGCTGGTGTCCGTGACCTTGATCTCGTGCGAGACCGCCGCCACGCCGGCCGAGGCATTGGCGCCGCCGCCGGCACCCGCACCCGCGTTGGCCTGCGCGGCGCCCTTGCCGGCGCCGGCTGCGGCCACCGTGCCCGCATCGGTGCTGGTGCCGGTCGAAGGCCCGCCGACGCTGCCGCCGGCCTGGTTGGAGCCGACGATCTTGCCGATGCCGGTGGTCACGTCGCGCCGGTGCGATGTATCGCTGTTGGTGCCGGCCAGCACGTTGACGTTGGTGCCCGCCACGTAGCCGTCCTTGGCGATGGCCAGCACCGAGCCCTGCAGCGTCACGTCGCGGCCGGCCACCACAGCGCCGTCGCCGCCGACTTCCATGCTGCCGCCGTTGTTGCGGGTCGAGGTGTTGTTGATGGTCGTCTTCTGCACGCCGAAGGCAGCGCCACCCACGCCGATGCCCGAGCGCTTCCTGCTGATGTCGGTGGTCGTGGTGTTGTCCCGCGAGACGATGTCGACGTTGTTGCCGGCCTGCAGCACGGCATTGCCGGCCACCTTCGCCTGGCTGCCCGCGATCGTGATGTCGCGGCCCGCGGCCATCGCAAGATCGCCGCCCACCTCCAGCTGCGATCCGACCTGCTTCACGGTGGTGACGGTGGTGGTCTTCTTGCTGGAACCGAAGATGCTCGACGAGCGCTTGACCGTGGTGTTGCTGCTCTTGTCCTGGATGGTGTCGAAGGCGATGTTGCCGCCGGCCGCCAGCACCGCGTCGCCGCCGGCCGAGACCTTGGCGCCGGTCACCAGAATGTCGCGCTTGGCGCTCAGCACCAGTGAATCGGTGGCCTCGATGGTGGCGGTCTTGCCGATCTGCGTGCTGCTGTTCTTCGCATTGCCGCTGGTCACCGCCGTGGTGCGGTTGACGATGTTGCCGGCCGTCGAGGCCAGCGCCACGTTCGCGGCCTTGATGGTGCCCGACACGTTCTGGATGTCGCCCACCGCGACCACCTTCAGCGTGTTCGACGCAACGATGGTGCCGCCGGTGTTGGTGAGCGCGGTGAGGTTCAGGTTGGCGTCCTTCACCGAGATCACGCTGCCCTGGAGCACGCTGTTCTTCGTCGCGGCCGACAGGTACACCACGGGCGCGAGCACGACCTTGCCGCTGATCTCGGTCGCCACCATCCACACCATGTCGTGCTTGAGCGATGCCTGCTGCTCCGGCGTGAGGGCCACGCCGTAGGTGAGCTTCAGGTCGGTGCTCTGCTGGGCGGCGCTGTCCATCAGGCCCTGCATCTGGGCGCCGGCGTTCTGGTAGCCGTCGAGCACGTCCTCGCCGGTGCGCGCGATCAGCTGCTGCTTGACCAGGAAGGCCTCGTAGCTCGCGTCGCCCAGGCGCAGCACGGTCTGGTCGGGGCTGAAGCCGAGCAGGCCTGCGAGGTAGTCGGAGCCGAGCGTCGTGGGCGCGACCTGGAACAGCGGGTTGCTCTGCACCAGGTAGCGCGCATCCGGATCCCGCGCGATCACGAAGAAGCCGTTGGGGTTGGTCGGCAGCGTGATGCGGATGCCCCCGAACGAGGTGCCCGAGACACCGTTGGCCGCGTTGGCGGCCAGCGTGCCGGCCGTCACCGGCCGGATGGTGGCGGTGCCGCCGGCGGCCACGGTGCCGGAGGCGGGCGCGCGGCCGCTGGCGGTGCTCGCGCCGCCGGTGGGGGCGGCGGCCTGGCCGGTGGCAACGGTGCCGCCGCTCACCGAGGTGGACGAGCCGGTGCCCACGGCGACCGCGGTCGTCGTGGGCGCCTGCTTGGTGGTCACCGCATTCGCCGGGCCGGCCGTCATCGCCTTCAGGTTCTGCGCGGTCGGCGCGGGCGTGCTCAGGCCGTTGTTGATGAGCTCGAAGCCGCTGCCGGTGAGGGTGTCGGCGTAGACACCGCCGCCCACGGCGATGCCGCTCGGGGGCGTGGCCGGCAGTATCCGGCCGTTGAACATGGCCTCTTCCTTCGTGGCCCAGGCTTTCGTCCCCGGGAAGGCACAAAGCGTCAGGCATCCGGAGAACCATTGTCCGTTGGACTGGTAGTAGTAGGTCGAGCCGTTCGAAGCGGCGGGCAACGCGAGCGCGTCATTGGTGAATGCCGCCGCCGCGCCCTGGCCCGTCAGGCTCAGGTTGTTGGCCGACAGCACCGCCCCGAGGTTGAAGAACTTGTTGAACCGCGCCACGACCGAGCCCGCGGTGATCTGCGCCTTGATGCCCGGCGTCGTCGCATAGCCCGGCGCCGACGACCACACCGTCCGATAGACGGCCGGCAGCACGTTGGGTTGGGAGATGAGCACCTCCTGGCCGTAGGTCAGGTTGGTCTGCCGCGTGTCACCGCCCAGCACCTCGTTGCGGATCGTCGTGGCCGTTAGGCTGACGGTGCCCGGCGTGCTGATGGTGCTGTTGTTGACGATGGTCTTCGCGCTCAGCGCGATGCCGGTGCCCGCGTCCATCGTGCCCAGGTACTGGGTCGTCGTGGCCGCGTTGGTGATCGTGCCGGCGGCGGCCTGGCCGTAGAGCGTGCCGCCCGCATACAGGGCGCCCTGGTTCAGCAGGTTGCCCGTGGTGGCGTTGACGGTCAGGTCGCCCAGCGCCGCGATGCCGCCGGTGCTGGTGTTCGTGATCGAGGTTCCGCTCAGGCTGAAATTGCTGGCCGAGAAGATCAGCCCGATGTTGTTGAAGCCGCCCGGGCCGGTCACGGACAGGCCGCTGTAGTTCAGCGCGCCGGTCTCCAGGCTGCCCATCGAGGCCATGATCCGGCTCGTGCTGTCCGCCTGCGTCAGCGTTTCGGTGCTGATGCCCATCGCGCCGCTGGTCTGCAGCACGGCGCCCTTGCCGAGCGTGAGGCTGTGCAGGCTGAAGTCCATCGCATTGGCGGCCAGTTGCTGGCCGTCGCCGAGCAGGAGGTTCGCGCCGACGAGCTTGAAGGTGCCCGCGGCGTAGAGCTTTCCTTCGGGTGTGTAGTCGAAAAAGTCGCCACCGGCGCGGGTGACGATCGACAGATCGCCCTCGCTCACGATGCTGCCGTTGCCGTGCACGCCGGCGACGCCGACACGCAGCCCCAGGTCGCCGGCCGATTGCAGCGTGCCGCTGTTGTCGATGCGCGCGCCCGAGAGTTCCGCGTAGCCGGAAGGCGCCGTGCCGAATGTGATCGTGCCGGAGTTGGTGATGTTGCCGACCGCGAACACGCTGCCCGATGCCGAACTGCCGTTCTGGATCGTGCCTTCGTTCTGCAGTGTGTTGCGCGACTCGAGATCCAGCCGGTCGCCCAGCATCAGGCTGGCGGCGCCGCTGTTGCGCATGCCGCCCAGCGAGTCGGCCTTGAGCGTGCCGCCGGCCTGCAGGGTGCCGGCATTGACGAAGCTGTCCGCCGCGCCGGTGTCGGCATTGGCGCTGAGGGTCAGGTTGCCGCCCGCGACGATCGTCGCGTTGCCGGCCGGGTCGCCCGCGCGCTGCGCGTTCT
This sequence comes from Variovorax sp. AC103, assembly GCF_979254005.1. NCBI lineage: Bacteria > Pseudomonadati > Pseudomonadota > Betaproteobacteria > Burkholderiales > Comamonadaceae > Variovorax > Variovorax sp. AC103. The sequence continues at coordinate 26,248 of NZ_CEEDFC010000033.1, forward strand.
CGACCGTGCCCACGCCGAAGGCGGCATGGCCCACGGTCTGGATGTCGCGCGTGTTGGTCAGCGCGCCGGTGAGCGTGACGTAGGAGTACGAGCTCGCGTCCCTGGAGCCGAGCAGCCACACGCCGTCGTTGCGCAGGCTCGCGCCGGTGATCGTGGTGCCCCTGGCCGACTCGATGCGCCCGCCGGCCGCATTGCCCAGCGCCGCGCCCTGCAGGGTCAGGGTGTTGTCGCTGTAGATGGCGCCGCTGTTGTCCAGCGACTCGCTGGCGGTGCCGGCGCGGTCGGCAATGTCGACCAGCTGCTTGCCGTAGATGGTGCCGCTGTTGGCGATGGTGCCGTTCACGCGCAGCGTGACGCCGCCGTCCCGCGCGTTGACGGTGCCCTGGTTGACCAGCCCGTTGGGCTCGAAGGCCGTGCCGCTGGAGCTCAGCGCCACGCTGTTGCCGGCGATCGAGGCGCCCACGCCGTTCCTCAGGCTGCCGCTGCTCGCCAGGCTCAGCGCCTGGCCGGCCTGGATCGTGGCGCCGGCCTGGTTGTCGATCGCGCCGGCGGGTGCGTTGACGCTCAGCTTGCCGACGGCGGAGACCGTGCCGCTGTTCGTCAGGTTGCCGCTCATGCCGAGGTTGCGCTCGCTCTGCAGCGTGCCGCTGTTGTTCGTGTTCGCGCCGATGGCCAGCGCGTCGTCGACGGCGCCTGCCTGTGTGGACAGCAGCCAGGTGCCGGCGTTGTCGACGAAGTTGCCTGTCACCGTGCTGCCGTCGGTGGCCTGGATCCAGGCCTTGCCGGCATTGGTCACGCTGTTGCTGGCAATCGTCATGCGGCCGCCGGCCAGCAGGCTGCCGGTGCCAGCGTTCAGGAGCTGGTTCGCCGCGCCCGCGCCTGAACCGGCGATGGCGAGGTCTTGCGCAGCGCTGACCGTGCCTTCGTTCTGCACGGTGTTCTGGCTGCGCAGCGTGACGTTTCCTGTGTTGGCCGCGAGGGTGCCGCCGTTGTAGAGCGTGTCCCGGGTCTCGAGCGCGACGGCGCCCTGGTCGCTCACGATGTTGCCCCGGTTGGTGAGCGCGCGCGCCTGCGCGCCCAGGTCCTGCTGCGCCGCGAGGTCGCCGTTGTTGACAAGCGTGTCGCCCGCGTCGAGCGAGAGCCGGCCCGCGCGCGCCGCGACCACGCCGTCGTTGGCAAGCGTGCCGGTGCTGGCCAGCGCCACGTTGCCGTTCGTGCTGACGAGGTTGCCGCTCGCCGTGTTGGCGATGCTGCCCGCCCGCGCGCCCAGATTCAGCGCGGCCGTGACGAAGCTGTTGTTGGTCAGCGCGCCGGTCGCATCGAGCTGCACCGCGCCGTTGGTGGCGACGATCTCGCCGTCGTTGGCGAGCGCGCCGGTCGAGCCGAGGGCGACGGTGCCGCTGTCGCTGACCACATAGCCGGTGGCGGTGTTGACCAGGCCGCCGGCCTGCACCGTCAACGCCTGCTTCGCGGCAAGGTTGCCGCTGTTGGTGAGCAGGCCGCCGGCCGTGAGCGTCGCGCCGCCCGTCTCGGCCAGCACGGTGCCGGCGTTGTCGAGCGTCTTGGCGGTGGTGAGGATCACCGCGCCCTGGCCGCTGCCGATGTCGGCGCCGGCCCGGTTCGCGATGCTGTCGGCCTGGACACGGGCGGTCTGCGCGGCGCCCACGTAGCCGCTGTTGTCGAGCGTGCCGGCGAGCGTCATGCCCAGCGACCCGGCCACGGCATAGATTGCACCCGCGCCGCGGTTCGTCACGTCCGTCGCGGCGACGCTGTTGTCGCCCGCCGTGGCCTGCAGGTAGCCGCTGTTGTCGATGCTGCCTGCCTGAATGCCGAGGCCGGCGCCCCCGATGACCTTGGCGCTGTTGTCCAGCAGGCCGACGGCCAGGGTCTGCGTGCCGCCGGACTGCATCACGTTGCTGTTGGTCAGCGTCGACGCCTGCGCATTCAGCGCCTGGCCGGCGAGCATGAGGCCGGTGTTGTCGACGCTCTGGCTTGCGCCGCCCGAGGCATCGGCCAGCGAGAGATCGCGGCCGGCATGGAGCGTGCCGCTGTTGGTGAGGGCGATGCCGGCGCGCACCGCGAGGCTGCCCGCGTCGGCGGTGACGATGCCCGCGTTGTCGAGGACCCGGCCCGCGTTGATGGCGATGTCGCCGCTGATGCTTTCCACGCCGCCATTGCTGCTGGCCGCGATCCGCGTCGCGCCGGCGCTGTCGAGCCGGATGCCGTTGGTGGCCACGATGGCGGCAGTGCCCAGGCCGAGGTCGCCCACCGTCGCGCGCGCGGCCAGCGCGTTGCCGGCCTGCAGCACCACGCCGTCGCCCAGCGCGACGGTGCCCGCGCCCGCGTCGAGGTTGTTGCCGGCCTGGACACTGCTGCGCGTGAGCAGCGCGTTGCCCAGTCCGCCGGAGACGATCGCATCGCGCGTCGCGCCGAGTCGGCTGTCGCTGAGCGCCAGCGTGAGCGCGCGCGGGTCGGTGGCCGCGGTGGTCACGCGCAGGTCCTGGCCGGCGACGAGCTGGCTGCTGTCGATGGCGATCGCCCCTTGCTCGGCCGCGACCGCAATGTCGCGGTTGGCCGTGAGGCTGCCACCCGACAGCGCGATCGTCGACGCGGCCGCCCCGGTGGCGGCGATCGCGATGTCGCGCTGCGCCGAGATGCGATTCACCAGTTCGATGCGGCCCGCCGCCGTGAGCGTGAAGTCGTCGGCCGTGGCCGCCGCTTCGCCCAGCATGCGCACGCCGACACCGGCTTCGGTGGCGTCGATGCGGATGCGGTTGGCGTACATGCCGCCCAGCGCGGTGCTGTCGATGGCGTAGCTGCCGGCGCCGCCCGCAGCGCCCGCGTTGCCGGTGACGGCACGGCTGGCGTAGTCCCATTGGTTGGTGCCGGCAGTGATGCCCAGGTCGCCGGTGCGCACCGCGCCATCGATGCGCACCGTGCGTGCCACCAGGTCGAGGATCTGCTGCGCCGTCGCGTTGAGCCCGCCTCCGTTGACGAGGATGTCGCCTTGCTGGACCGAGAAGCCGCGCAGGCTGCCGTCCGCGTTGAGCGTCGGCAGCCCGGTGGTGAGCGTCACGCGGTCGGTGTTGAGGAAGCCGCAGCCCGAGCAGGTGATGCCGTAGGGATTGGCCAGCACCACGTCGGCGCGGCCGCCGAGCACTTCGGTGAAGCCGGCGAGCGTGCTGCGGTTGTTCGAGGTCACCTCGTTGAGGATGATGCGCGCCGCCGCGCCGAGGTTCGGGTTGGCCGCCACCTGCCCGTTGGCCAGCACCGAGGCCCAGGCAGCCTGCGCCGCGTTGCCGTTGTTGAGCACCAGGCCGGCGGCGTTGACGTTGAAGCTCTGGTACTGGTTGTGCGAGAGCCCGGCCGCATTGGCCGCGTTGATGTTGACCACGGTCGCGCCGTTGGGCGCGAGAAAGGCGCGCAATGCGCCGCCCGCGGGCACGGCCGAGGGCTGCGCCTGTGCGTGGGCGAGCGCCGGCAGCAGCAGGCCGGCGGCGGCGGCGCTCAGCATCGCGGTGCTCGCGCTCTTTCCCTTGCCGCGGGCAGTCTCGCAGGCCGCTGTCCACAGGCCCAGGCCTGCATTCCAGACAACGCGATAGATGTGATTCATGGCAAGCACCTCAGAGGGAATAGGAAAGACGCAAGCCGACTTGCGTGGACTCGCGGCGCATGCCGGTGGGCAACCGGATGGCGCGCGAGACGAACAGGTCCACGCTCGCGCCCGCCGCCTGCAACGACACACCGACGGTCGCGCCCGACATCGAGCCCGAGGGCACGCCCGCGGCGCGATTGCTCACGCGCCCCACGTCCAGGCCGATGTAGCCGCGTCCCACCACCGGCACGTCGCCGACTTTCTGCGCGAAGGGCACGCCGAGTTCGTTGCGCCACAGCACGCCGTTGTCGCCGCTCAGCGTGTTGACGAGCGAACCGCGCACGCTGCCCGGACCGCCGATCAGGAATTGCTGCGAGCCATAGAGCGTGTCGAAAGCCCGCTGGGCGCTGAACTGGCTGGACCAGGCGAAGGTGGTATCGGCCAGCTTGAAGCGGCGGTCGAAGCCCAGGTCGACATTGAGCTTGTCGAACTGCGCATGCGGCTGGTCGCGCGCCAGGCCCGCGGGGTCGTGCAGTGCGCCCAGGCCCTTCAGGCCATGCGCCCAGGCCAGGCGGCCATTCAGCACGCCGCCGCCCAGCGCGACAAAGCCGCTCAGGCTCAGGTCCGACATGGCGAGCTTGCGGCTGGCGACTCCCAACAGCTCGCCGCCGACGTAGCTGGTCGTGTCCTGTGTGCCGATGCGCGCGCTCGCACTGAGGCGGCTGCCGGCATTGCGCAACAGCACCCTGTCGACCGTCAGGCCGACAGTGTCGGTGCGGCCCTCGGCGAGCAGGGTGTTGCCGCTGGCTTGCGTGATGCGGTTGCCGTAGCTGGTGCGACTCAGGTCGGCGCCGACGTTCCAGTAGCCCCACGGCACCGACAGCAGCAGGGCCGTGGCCCTGGAGCGGTGGTCCGCGTCGTGAGGCACCGAGTTGCGCTGCGTGATCGCAATGAGTTCGTTCAGGCCGAGCAGGCTGTCCAGGCTCAACGTGCCCGTCAGGCTGTCGCGGCCGGTGGCCGGCGTGCCCAGGTTGTCAGCCGACAGGAACAGTCGAGCCGGCAAACGCGAGGGGTTGCGCACGACGACGACGCTTTCGCCAGGCTGCTGGCCGGGGCGCACATCGAGCGTGGCGCTGTTCGAGCCGAGGCGGTTGAGTTGATCGGTGCCCTGTTCGAGATCGCGAAGGTTCAGCAGTTCGCCGGGCGCCGCCGGAAAGGCGCCGGACAGCGAAACGCCGCCCGGACGCGTGGCGTCCAGCTCGTATTTCTCGATCCGCCCCTCCACCACGCGGATCGTCAGCGTCCCTGTGCGCAGGTCCTGCGCCGGCAGGTACGCGCGGCTGGTGATCAGGCCCTGGTCGATGTAGCTCTTGGTGATGAGGGCGAGAATGTTCTCGAGCTTCTTGGAGTCGAGACACTGGCCGGCATGGTCGGTGTCGATCTGCTGGCGCAGCGCCGCGGGAAGTTGCGTTGCACCTTCGATCGCGATGCGCTGAATGTCGCGGCAGCCGCCGAGATCGGGCACGGTGGTGCGCGGCGCCTCGGTCTGCGGCTCTGTGTTCGGACGCGCCGGCACGGCATTGCGGGCCCGGTCCTGTTCTTCGCGCAGACGGTCCTCGAGCTGGCGTTGCACGGTGTCGTTCTGCCGGAGCACTGCGGGTGGGACGCCCTGCGCCAAGGCTGCGGGCGCGGTCAGCGTGCAGACCAGTGCGGCAAGGCCGATGGCAGATGCGCGGGGGAACCCCGTCGCCGATGGCTGCGGCTTCTTCATGAGCGTCTCACAGATGAATCGAGAGCCCACTTGCAAAGGCGGACAACCAGCGCACGGGCGTGCGGGGTCGGTGGACTGCTTAGCGATAAGTTCTAAATTGTGAGAATTTGTTGACAGCGTGTATGTCGCTATCCATAGCTACACCGGACGGCAGGCATTTGCGTCGTCCGCCGTCCGCGAGCGTTCGGCCGTGGACGTTCCTGGCGTTATCAGATCTGCCGCCGCTTTGGGGCTCCCTGAATGCCTTTCAGGCGCCGGGCGTCAGGGGAAAACCTGCCTGCTTGCTAGCAGCCCCGATTCATGGCAAAAGCTGACGTTTGACGTCAATCAAATAAGGTAAACCCATCGTGTGTGATCTGAACGACCAGGAAGAGCTCAAGAAGTACACCCGCCGCGACTTCGGTGCCTTGGCCGCATCCGCCGGCCTGCTGACCGCGTTGCCCAGCGTGGCCAACGCGGTGGCCGTGGCCGAGCGCGAGGTGATCATCACCACCGCAGATGGCAGCTGCGACGCATACTTTGTCGCGCCCACATCGGGCCCGGCACCCGGCGTGCTGGTATGGCCCGACATCTTCGGCCTTCGCCCTGCTTTCAGGCAGATGGGTCGGCGGCTGGCCGAGTCGGGGTACAGCGTGCTGGTGGTGAACCCCTTCTACAGGCAGAAGAAAGCGCCCACCGCGGCGCAGGGCGGCCAGACGCCCATCGCCGAGGTGATGCCGCTGATGCAGGCCCTCACGCCGGCCATGCACCTGAGCGACGGCAAAGCCTTCGTGGCCTGGCTCGATGCCCAACGCGAGGTGGACAAGGCGCGCAAGCTGGGCACGACCGGCTATTGCATGGGCGGCCCGATCGCGGTGCGCACTGCCTCCGTGGCGCCCGGCCGCGTGGGCGCGGTCGGAACCTTCCACGGCGCCGCCATGGTGACCGCGGCGCCCGACAGCCCCCATCGCCTGGTGGCCCAGACGCAGGCGCGCTACCTGATTGCAGTGGCCGAGAACGACGACACCAAAGACCCCGAAGCCAAGGTCACGCTTCGCGCGGCGTTCGACGCCGCGAAGCTGCCAGCCGAGGTGGAGGTGTACCCGGCGGCCCACGGCTGGTGCCCGCCCGACACACAGGTCTACAACGCGGCCCAATCCGAACGCGCCTGGACGCGCCTGCTGGCCACATTCGGCACGGCGCTGGCCTGATCGCGGCAAGCCCACCCACAAGGTGGGCTTGACGACCTCGACGTGACTACTTCGGCGTGAGCCGATACAAGCCGCCCTCGTGGTCGTCCTCGATCAACCACAGCGCGCCGTCCGGCGCCTGCTCGACGTCGCGAACGCGAAAGCCCACCGTCCAGTGCTCTGCCGGCGTCGCGGTCGCGCCGCGCACCTCGATCCGGTGCAGGGCACGGCTGGCGAGACCGGGCGCGAACGCCGAGCCCTTCCACTGCGGAAACATCGCGCCGCTGTAGAACATCAGGTTGCCGGGCGCGAGGACAGGCGTCCAGTAGATTGCCGGCTTGGCCAGGTCGGGGCGCGTGTCGGGGCTTGCAATGGGCACGCCGTCGTAGTTCACCGCATAGGAGACGAGCGGCCAACCGTAGTTCTTGCCCGGCTCGATCAGGTTGAGTTCGTCGCCGCCGCGCGGCCCATGCTCGAGCTCCCAAAGGCGGCCATCGGGCGCGAACGCGAGGCCGTAGGGCGTGCGATGGCCCGAGGTCCACGTTTCGGACGGCGTCAGGTTCGGGCCGTCGAAAACATGGGTGCGCACCACAGGCGCGGTTTTGGCGGCCTCCGTGTCTCTTGGCGGATCGATCACCGGCACTGACCGTGCGCCGGTCTTGCCCTCCATCGGGTTGCCGGGTGCGGGCTTGCCGTCCAGGGTCAGCCGCAGGATCTTGCCGGCCGGTTGGTTCGGGTCTTGGGCGGGGCTGAAGCGCTGCCGGTCGCCGGCCGTGAGGAAGAGAAATTTCTGGTCCGGCGAAAAGGCCACGGCCGCGCCGACCTGGCCCCCCTTGCCCTTGATCGGGTCGTGCCAGACGACCTTCAGGTCCTCGAGCGAGGCGGTGCCGGCGCCAATCCTGAGCGTCGCGCGGGCGAGCGCCAGGCTCGAGGTGCCCGGGTCCTGCCCGGGCTCCGAATAGGTCAGGTAGATCGCCCCGTCGCTCGAATAAGACGGGGCCAGGTACACGCCGAGCAGGCCGTTCTGGCCCTGGGACAGCACCGGCGGCACGCCAGCGACTTCGAGCTTCTGCCCGGACGGGGTCGTGAGGTAGAGCCTGCCGGTCTTCTCGGTGACGAGCATGCGTCCGTCCGGCAGGAAGGCGATGCGCCATGGCAGATCGAACTGCGCGACCTTCGTGAGCTTGAACGGCGGCGATGGGGTGGGGGGCAGCGTTCCGGCGTTGATCTGCGCAACCACGGGCGCTGCACCGAGGAGCAGCCCAGGGATGAGTCCGAATTTCGGGAATTGCATGCTTCGCTCTTCAGTGGGTAGTCCGAGGAGTATCTGGCGACCTGGAAAGCAGTGCCGAGCACCGGGCCATCGCGCAGGAGGGGCAAATCCCGAGCGAGCCTGGGCGCAGCGGATGTAGATTGGTTGGCAAACACAACCAAGGAGACATCGTCGATGACCGCGCTCACCCCTTCTGCCCCTTCTGCCCCGTTTGCCACACTGGTTTCCGGCTACAGCTATTTCGAGGCGCCCCGTTGGCATGAAGGCCGGCTGTGGGTGTCCGACTTCTACACGCACCAGGTCATCGCCGTCGGCCTGGACGGCCAGGTCGAGAAAATCGCCGACGTGCCGCAACAGCCCTCGGGCCTGGGCTGGCTGCCCGACGGACGCCTGCTGATCGTGTCCATGCGCGATCGCAAGCTGCTGCGACGCGAGGCCGACGGCAGGCTGGCCGTTCACGCCGACCTGTCGGAGGTCGCGGGCGGCCACGTCAACGACATGGCGGTGGACGCGCAAGGCCGCGCCTACGTCGGCAACTTCGGCTTCGACCTGATGGGCGGTGCGCCGGTGCAGACGGCGCAGCTGGCCCGCGTCGACCCCGACGGCCGCGTGACCGTGGTCGCCAAGGACATGCACTTCGCCAACGGCGCGATGTGCACGCCGGACGGCAAGACGCTGCTCGTGAACGAAACCTTCGGCAACAGGATTTCGGCCTTCGACATCCAGCCCGACGGCATGCTGGGGCCGCGCCGCGACTGGGCCACGTTCGGCGCCCTGCCGGACGGGCACGACCTCGAATCGATCATCCCGCAGCTGAAGGTGGCACCCGACGGCGCCGCGCTCGATGCGCAGGGTGCCGCCTGGATCGCCGACGCGGTGGGCCACCGCGTGCTGCGCGTGGCCGAAGGCGGGCGTGTGCTGCAGGAAATATCGACCGGCGAGATGGGCGTCTTTGCCTGCGCGCTGGGCGGTGCGGAGGGCAGGACGCTGTTCCTGTGCGTGGCGCCCGACTTCCTGGAGCACATGAGAAAAGACGCCCGCGAGGCCGCCATCTGGCACACGCAGGTCAGCGTGCCGGGCGCCTAATGCCCGCCGCCCAGGTAGGCGGCCTTGACGGCCGGGTCGCTGCGCAGCTTCTCGGCCGGTCCATGCAGTGAGATGCGCCCGTTCTCCAGCACATAGCCGTAGTCGGCCACGCCGAGCGCGGCGGCGGCGAACTGTTCCACCAGCAGCATCGTCACGCCCTCGCTCTTGAGCCGCTCGATGATGCGGAACACCTCGGCCACCAGGATCGGCGCCAGGCCCATCGACGGTTCGTCGAGCAGCACCACCTCGGGGTTCAGCATCACGGCGCGCGCCATGGCGAGCATCTGCTGCTCGCCGCCCGACAGCGTTCCGGCCAACTGCGTGCGGCGCTCCTTCAGGCGCGGAAAGAGTTCGAGCGCGCGCTCCAGGTCGCCCGCCACGTCGCCGCGCGGGCGGCTGCCGGTCAGGCGCGGGAAGGCGCCCAGCGTGAGGTTGTCGGTGACGGTCATGGTCGCGAACACGCGCCGTCCCTCGGGCGAATGCGCCAGGCCCAGCTTGGCGATGTGGTACGACTCCAGGCCCTCGATGCGCTTGCCGTTGAGCGTGATCTCGCCGGCGGTGGGCGCGATCATTCCGGAGACGGCCCGCATGGTGGTGGTCTTGCCGGCGCCGTTGGAGCCTATGAGCGTCACGACCTTGCCCTTGGGCACGTCGATCGAGATGCCGTGCAGCACCTGCACCTTGCCGTAGCCCGCAAAGAGATTCTGAATGCTCAGCATGATGGGTTTCCTGCGCTTGCGCTTGCTGCACGTGTGATTTCGGCGCGTGTCATGCGGTGCCGCCCAGGTAGGCCTCGATCACCTTCTCGTCGGCCTGCACGCGGGCTGGCTCCCCCTCGGCGATCTTCTGCCCGAAGTCGAGCACCGAGACGGTGTCGCACATGCTCATCACCACGTCCATGTGGTGCTCGATCAGGATCACGGTCACGCCGTGCTCGCGGATCTTGCGGATGATGGCGAGCAGCTCCTTGATGTCGGGCGCGGTCAGCCCGGCGGCCGGCTCGTCGAGCAGCAGCAGCTGCGGATCGAGCGCCAGCGCACGCGCGATCTCCAGCAGGCGCTGCTTGCCGTAGGGCAGGTTGCGCGCCTCCTCGGTGGCGAGCGCCTCGAGGCCGACGAACTTCAGAAGCCCCAGCCCGCGCTGCACAGCGGCCGCGCTCTCGCGCCGGTAGCGCGGCGTGTGCACCGCCACGTCGAGCAGGTTGCTCGCAAAGCTGTGGTGCAGGCCGACCTGCACGTTCTGCAGCGCGGTCATTTCGCCGAACAGCTGCACGTTCTGGAAGGTGCGCGCAATGCCCGACAGCGCGATGTCGGCCGAGGTGCGCCCGACCAGCGAACGGCCGCCGAAGGAGATGGCGCCGGCCGTGGGCACGTAGATGCCGGTCAGCACGTTCATCATGGTGCTCTTGCCGGAGCCGTTGGGTCCGATCAGGCCGTGGATGGTGCCGCGCTTGATGCGCAGGTCGACGTTGTTGAGCGCTTTCAGGCCGCCGAACTGCATCAGCACGCCGGAGGCCTCGAGCACGTCTTCGGTGCCGCCGGCATGGGCGGCGATGGACACCGCGTCGGCCGGTGCCGCAACGACGTCGGCTGCCGCGAGCGATGCCACCGGCCGGCGCATGTTGAAGGCCTTGCGCACGAAGCCGACGATGCCGTCCTGCAGGTAGTACACGACGAACAGCATGATCACGCCGAAGATCGACAGCCGCCAGTCGGTCATGGCGTCGAGCCAGAAGGCCAGGCCCGCCAGCGCGATGCTGCCGACCACGGGAATGGCCATCTGCACGGGGGAGGCGCGCTGCCGCCGGACCGCGACCACCGCGGAGACCAGCACCAGCACGGCCAGCGCCACCGACACGTAGCGAAACAGCACCACGTCGTCCAGCAGCTTGGGCAGCAGCACGATGATGGTGGCGCCGAGCATGGCCCCGATGCGGCTCTTGCGTCCCCCCATGATCACCGCCAGCAGGAACAGCACGGTGAGCTCGAAGTTGTAGGAGTTGGGCGAGATGTACTGCTCGGAGTAGGCATAGAGGCAGCCCGCGAGCCCGGCGAAGCCGGCGCTGATGACGAAGGCGTAGACCTTGTAGCGATAGACCGACACGCCCATGCAGTCGGAGGCCACCGGGCTGCCGCGCAGCGCCTCGAAGGCACGCCCCAGGTGCGAACGCAGGATGCGGTGCACCACCACCAGCGCCAGCACCATCAGCACCGCCACCACCCAGTAGTACTCGCGGTCGTCGAGCTTGTGGCCGAACAGCGCGGGCTTCTCGAGCTTGATGCCCATCGGGCCGTTGGTCAGGAAATCCATCTCGTTGATGAGGATCTGGATGATGGTGCCGAAGGCCAGCGTGACCATGGCGAGGTAAGGCCCCGACACGCGCAGCGCCGGCAAGGCCAGCAGCGCGCCGAAGCCGGCCGTGACCAGGATGGCCACCGGCACCGTGATCCAGAACGGCATCGCAAGCTTGAACACGAGCACGCCGGCGGCATAGGCGCCCAGGCCGAACAGCCCGGCATGCCCCAGCGAGACCTGGCCGGTGTAGCCCACCACGATGTCGAGCCCGAACAGCAGGATCGCGTAGATCATGATGGTCTCGAGCAGGTGGATGTAGTACGGGTTGTCGATGCCGATCGGGAACAGCAGCAGCGCAGCCACGCCGGTGACCGCAAGAAGCAGATGGCTGGTTTTCATTTTTTCGGAATTCATGGCGAGGCGCTTGTGTTGCTCAGACCTTCTTGATGGCGGCCTTGCCGAACAGCCCCGAGGGGCGCACGGCGAGCACGATCAGCAGCAGCACCAGCCCGGGCACGTCCTTGTAGCCGGTGCTCAGGTAGAAGCCGGTGGTGGTCTCGGCAATGCCGAGAATGATCCCGCCCACCACGATGCCCATGCCGCTGGTGAGCCCGCCGATGATGGCGACCGCGAAGGCCTTCAGGCCGAGCACCGCGCCCATCGAGGCGCCGGTCAGGGTGAGCGGCGCGATCAGCACGCCGGCGAAGGCCGCCGTCATGGACGACAACGCATACGAGAAGGTGATGACCAGGCCGGTGTTGATGCCCATGAGCTTGGCGGCGTCGCGGTCGTTGAAGGTCGCGACCACGGCCTTGCCGTAGATCGAGCGGCGGTTGAACAGCTCCACCGCCAGCATCATGAGCAGCGCGCCGATGACCACCAGGATTTCCATCGGCAGCACGTTGGCGCCCAGGAAGTGCAGCGGCGACTCGGGCAGCGGCGACGGAAACTTCAGGTCGTCGCGCCCCCACACGTTCTCCGCCACGTTGGTGAAGATGATGCCCAGCGCGATGGTGGACATGATCCAGCCGAACTCGGACTTGATCTTGATGGCCGGGCGCACCGCGATGCGCTCCACCACCGTGCCCTGGAAGGCGCCGAACAGGCACACCAGCGGAATCATCAGCCAGTAGTTCAGCCCCATGTTCACCAGCGTGAGGCCGACCATGGCCCCGAGCATCAGGGCGTTGCCCTGGCCGAAGTTCAGGGTGTCCGACGTGGCGAAGGTGAGCTGGTAGCCGAACGCGATGACGGCATAGATCATGCCCAGCGCAATGCCGCTGAAGATGAGTTGGGTGAGGATTTGCATGGCGGCTCGAGGAAAGCGATGGACCAAAAAATGCGCCGCCGCGGGAACAGGCCCCGGGGCGGCGCCGGCGCTCGCGCCGGTGCTTACTTCTTCAGCAGGGCGTCGTTGGCCGCCACGTCCTTCATGCGCACGGTGCCGGCGCTCTTCTGGTCGTCGGCGCTGGCAAAGACCACGCGGCCGCCCTTGACCTCGCCGAACACTGGAATGTTGGCGGTGATGGCGTCGTGATCGGTCTTGGTGAAGGGCTTGTTGTAGGTGGTCACCACGCCTTCGACCGGCGCCTGCAGGTCTTCGAGCGCCGCCTTGATCTTCGGGCCGTCGGTGCTGCCGGCCTGCTTGATCGCGGCGGCCAGCAGGTAGATGGAGTCGTAGCCCTGCGCCGCCGACACCGGCGAATCCATGCGGTTGTTCTTGGGCTTGAACTTGGCAAGGAAGGCTTCGATGAAGGCCTTGCGCTTGGGCGTGGTCGGCTCCTGGATGAAGGTCTGCGGCATGCGCGCACCGTCGCCGCCGGGGCCGGCGTTGTCGATGAAGTTGGCCATGGCCAGCGTCCAGCTGCCGATGATCGGCACCTTCCAGCCCAGCTTGGTCATGCCGTTGGCGATCTGGGCCAGCTCGGGGCCGATGCCGTAGGTGAGCACGGCCTCGGCGCCGGCTTCCTTCGACTTGAGCAGCTGGGCAGTCATGTCGACGTCCTTGATGTTGAACTTCTCGACCGCCACGGGCGTGATGCCCTTGTTCTTGAGCGCGCGCTCCAGATCTTCGCGGCCGAGCTGGCCGTAGTTGGTGGAGTCGGCCAGGATCGCGACCTTCTTGTAGCCGCGGCGCACGATGGCTTCTTCCACGATCATCGGCGCCTGGATGCTGTCGTGCGCGGCGTTGCGAAAGACGTAGTTCTCGGGGTCCTTGTCGAACTGGTGCGTGATGACCGAGCCGGTGGCCACGTTGTTGAGCACCGGAATCTTCGCGTCCTGGAAGAAGCGCTGCGAGGCCAGCGCCACGCCGGTGTTGATGTAGCCCACGGCCGCCACCACCTTTTCCTTGTTGACGAATTCCTGGGCGATCTGCACGCCGCGTTCGTTCTTGGCTTCGTCGTCGCGTTCGATCAGCTGGATCTGGCGGCCCAGCACACCGCCGGCCTTGTTGATTTCCTCCGCGGCCAGGCGCACGCCGTCGCGCATGCTCACGCCCATCGAGGACGAGCCGCCGGTGTAGGGGCCGTCCACGCCGATCTTGATCGGATCGGCCGCGAAGGCGGCGGCCGAAAGGGCGAGAGCGCTGCTCAGGGCCAGCAGCTTGAATCGGAATTGCATGGAAAGGTCTCCAACGGTGTTGTGAAAGTCTGGGTCGGAACGACAGGGACGACGCGCAAGCACGAAGCCTGCAAAACATAGTCGATAACCCTTCAGCGCCAGAGAGTGACAACCCTAGCCGGGCCCACCACATCCGTCCGGCGGTTCCCCGCGTAAGCGCTGTACCCGCCCCGCGCGGCACCCCGACAAACGCAGGAGACACCCGCCCCATGAACCTTCCGTCCCGCACGGCCACGCGGCCCTGGCTGCTCGGCGCCCTGTTCGGCAGCGCCGCCGCCTGCGCCCAGCAGAATCATTTGCCCGAGATCCAGGTCGTCGGCCCGCGCGACACCGCCATCGGCACGGCCGACAGCGCCAGCGAAGGGGCGGTGGAGCGCGAGTCGTACCAGTCGCGGCCCAAGCTGCGGCCCGGCGACATCGTCGAGGCCGTGCCCGGCGTGGTGGCCACGCAGCACTCGGGCGACGGCAAGGCCAACCAGTACTTCCTGCGCGGCTTCAACCTCGACCACGGCACCGACTTCGCGGTGACGGTGGACGGCATGCCGGTCAACATGCCCTCGCACGGCCACGGGCAGGGCTATGCCGACCTCAACTTCCTGATGCCCGAGCTGGTGTCGGGCGTGCGCTACCGCAAGGGCCCGTACTTTGCGCAAAGCGGCGACTTCTCCCTGGCGGGCAGCGCGTCGCTCGACTACTTCAGCGCGCTGGAGGCGCCCTTTGCCGAGCTCACGGTGGGCTCGCACGACTTCAAGCGGCTGCTGGCCGCGGGCTCGCGCACGGTGGACGACCAGACCTGGCTCGGCGCCGTCGAGCTCGAAGGCAACAACGGCCCGTGGAACGTGCCCGAGAACCTGAAGAAGGCCAACGCCGTGCTGCGCTACTCGCAGGGCTCGCCCACGCGCGGCTTCAGCCTCACAGGCATGGCCTACAAGAGCAGCTGGACCTCGACCGACCAGGTGCCCGAGCGGCTCGTCGACAGTGGCGCGCTGCCGCGCTTCGGCAGCCTGAACCCCACCGACGGCGGCAAGACGCAACGCATCAGCCTGTCGGGCAAATGGTTCGACAAGGGACCCGACGGCGACACCGAGTTCAGCGCCTACGCCATCGACTACCGCTTCGACCTGTTCTCCGACTTCACCTACTTCCTGAACAACCCCGTCAACGGCGACCAGTTCGAGCAGACCGACCGCCGCCGCATCTTCGGCGCGCAGGGCTCGCATTCGATGGGCAACAAGATCGCGGGGCTCGACGGCCTGCTGAGCTTCGGCGCGCAGTGGCGCGGCGACCGCATCGCCGAGGTGGGGCTCTACGACACCGAGGCGCGCCAGCGCCTGGGCACGGTGCGCAACGACAGGGTGTCGCAGGACCTGTTCTCGGTGTACGGCCAGCAGCTGGTGAACTTCAGCGAGCGCTGGCGCGCCTACGTGGGCCTGCGCGGCGACGCGCTGCGCTACGACGTGCAGGGCCGAGAGCCGGTGTATGGGCCGCTCAACAGCGGCAAGGGGCACGACGCGCAGCTGAGCCCCAAGTTCGGCCTGGCCTTCGCGCCCACGCCGGCGCACGAGTTCTATTTCAACGCGGGCGTGGGTTTTCACAGCAACGACGTGCGCGGCGCCACCATCACCACCGACCCGCGCAGCGGCCTGCCGGCCGACCGCGTGCCCGCACTGGTGAAGGGGCGCGGCGCCGAAGTCGGCTGGCGCTTCCAGCCGAACGAAGACCTCACGGCCACGGTGGCGCTGTGGCAGCTCGGCCTGGCTTCCGAGCTGGTCTACGTCGGCGACGCCGGCACCACCGAACCCGGCCGCGCCAGCACGCGGCGCGGCATCGAGGCCACGCTGCGCTGGAAGTTCGACCGCGCCTGGCGGCTCGAGGTGGACGGCGCGCTGTCGCGTGCGCGCTTCAAGGGCGCGGCACCGCAGGGTGAAGGCAACCACGTGGACAACGCTGTCGAGCGCGTGGTCGCGGCCGGCATCACCTACATCGAGGGCCCGCTGACCGCGTCGCTGCGGCTGCGCTACATGGGGCCGCGTGCGCTGGACACGCTCGACACGGTGCGCTCGCGCGCCACCACGCTGCTGAACTTCGGCGCACGCTATGCGGTGAACCGTCAGCTCACGCTGGGCCTGGACGTGTTCAACCTGGCGGGCCGCAAGGGCAACGACATCGAGTACTACTACGCCTCGTGCACGGCCGGCGAGGTGGCCGGTGGCAGCTGCAACGGCGGCGTGAACGACCGCCATGTGCACCCCATGGAGCCACGCACGGTGCGGGTGAGCGCGCGCTACACCTTCTGAACGGCGAGCGCCTCGCGTGAGGCCCCGAGCCGGCGCGACCACAGAAAGATCGCGCCCATCGCCAGCACCAGGAAGCCGCCGAAGCCCGCGAGCGTGGGCAGCAGCGGGGCGTCGAGCCAGACCAGCGCGCCGTACACGGCGAGCATGGCCAGCGAGGCGGTGCTCTCGTTGGCGTTCTGCACCGCGATCGACTGGCCCGGATGCATGCGCAGCAGCCCGCGGCTTTGCAGCAAGGCGTTCATCGGCACCAGCAGCAGGCCGGCCAGCGCACCGATCACCACCAGCATCACGGAGGCCAGCACGGTTTGCGTGACCAGCGTCATCGCCATGACCACGGCGCCCAGCGCCACGCCCAGCGGCAGCGCGCGCATGGCGCGCTGCAACGGGAACCAGCGCGCCGCGCCCATGGCGCCGGCCACCATGCCCACCGCCACCGCAATCTGCAGCAGCGCGCCTTGCGACAGCGTGAGCCCCAGGCGCTCGGCGCCCCATCGCAGCACCAGGAACTGCAGCGTGGCCGAAGCCGCCCAGAACAGGCTGGTCACGGCCAGCGAAATGCGTGCATCGGCATCGCGCCACAGCAGCCGCAGCGAGTGCCCGAAATCGCGCACCAGCTCGCCCGGATGCGCCAGCGCCGCGCGGTTGCGCGCCGGGCTGTGCGGAATGGAGAGCGTGCACAGGGCCGCGAGCAGGTACACCGCGCCAATGGCCGGCAGTGCATGGCCCTTGTTCGCCAGCGCGCCGCCCAGTGCCACGCCGAACAGGATCGACACCACCGTGCTCGCCTCGACCCAGCCGTTGGCCCGGACCAGTTCGTCCTGCGGCAGCAGCTCCGGAAGGATGCCGTACTTGGCCGGCGAATAGGCCGCCGCGCCCAGGCCGACCAGGGCATAGGCCACCAGCGGCTGCACATGCCACACCAGCAGCGCGCAGCCGCCCAGCTTCACCAGGTTGGAGACCATCAGCACGCGGCCCTTGGGCGCGGCGTCGGCCACCGCGCCCGCGAAGGCGGCCAGCAGCACATAGGAAAGATAGAAGAACACGCGCAGGGCCGGGGTCATCCAGCCCGGCGCGTGGCGTTGCATGAGCAGGCCGATGGCAACGATCAGCAGCGCGTTGTCCCCCAGCGAGCTGAAGAACTGCGCCGCCACCACCGAGCGCAGCGCGCGCCGCGAGCGCGCCGACGCCTGCACCGGTTGCACGGGTTCGGTCACGCGGCCACGCCGAAGAAGTGCTGCCGGTAGCGCGGCGACAGCTCGCCGATGCGCAGCATCAGCGGCAGGTCGGCGGTGTTGAACGCGACGTCGAGCGCGGGCGGGCCGAGCAGCCGGGCGCCGCAGCGCAGATAGCCCTTGATGAGCGGCGGTGGTGCGGGGGGCGCGGTGTCGCCGTGGTCGTCGGGGTGAGCCTCGGCGTCCAGCGGCAGCGCGATGCGGGGCTCGACGCGCCAGCGCTCCTCGACCAGGTGCGTGCGGCACAGCCGGTGCCACAGCCGCGCCGCGCTCAGGCCCTGTTCGTCCAGGCCGATGCTGGCGCAGCCGATCATGGTGTCGAGCCGGTGCTCGACCATGTACTGCCCCAGCGCGGTCCACAGCGCCATGATCACGCTGCCCGTGCGCCACTGCGCGTCCACGCACGAGCGGCCCAGTTCCAGCGCGCGGCCGCGCAGCGGCGCGAGCGGGGACAGGTCGAACTCGGTGTCGGTGTAGAAGCCGCCCGCGCGCCGCGCCGCCTCGGGTGTCAGCACGCGGTAGGTGCCGATGAGCGGACCGGGGCCATGCACCGGGTCCACCGCGCGCACCAGCAGGTGGTCGCAGAAGGCATCGAAGCGGTCGGCATCGAGCCCGCTCGGCGTGCCCTCGGGCGGCGTCAGGCGGGCGCCCATCTCCTGCGCGAACACGCGGTAGCGCAGGCGTTGCGCGTCGCGCACGTCGTCTTCGCAAGCGGCCCAGCGGGTTTCCAGCACGGGCGTGGCAGAGGTGTCCGTGTGCATGCGGCAACTCAGTTGGAGGGCGGGTAGCGCTCGACCAGGCGGTTCTGCCGCCGGTTGAGCCGCGCGAGCGCCATCAGGCCGATGGGCCGCACGCCGGCCTTGCGCTGCGCGGCGCCGATGGCGAACAGCAGCCGCTGCTTGGCGAAGACCATGCGAAAGCCCTGCAGCACGCCGGTGTCGGGGTCCCAGGCCTCGATGGCCTCGGAGCCCGCGCCGTTGATTTCCATGATGGTGAAGCCGCGCCCTGCACCCAGTTCGCGCAGGCTGTCGTAGCGCACGTCGAAGCGCCCGAAATGAAAGTCGGGCATGTCGCGCGCGACCGCATCGATGGCGCGCACCAGCTCGGGGGTGATCAGCGCCGCGCCGTCCCGGTACAGCCCGCCGACGCGGGTCGAGCCGATGGTGGCGAGCCGCACCTGCTGCCCGGCGGCGGGCACGCTGTGGTGCGGCACGCTGCACTCGTGGCGCGGCGAGCGCGCGATGCGGCGCGCCCGCGCGTCGGCCGCCACCAGCTGGGCCACGGTGCTGCGGCCGTCGCCCGTCACCCGCGGAAAGTAGCGCAGCGCCAGGCCGATGATGCGGCCCTGGCACGTGACAGGGTCGCGTGCGTAGAAGATGCCGGCCTCGCCTTCCTGCGGCAGGTAGCGTTGCAGCACCACCGTTTCACGGAGGGGGAACGCGGCCAGGTAGGCCTGCAGCGCCGCCATGTCCTGCACCAGGCGCACGCCGTAGCCGCACAGGCCGAGGTCGGGCTTGGCGACCACGGGAAAGGCGAGGCCGCTGCGTTCCATCGCCTGCTGCAGCGCCTGCGCCGTGGCCGCGCCGTCGTTGAACACCGCGCAGTGCGCGGCCGTGACCGAGCGCGCCAGCGGTCCCATGCCGCGAAAGTACTCCAGCTTGCCTTCGCCCACCAGCCCGCCCGAGGTCAGGTGCGGGTTGGCCGCCGACGGCACCGTCGGCCCGCCGTAGCGCAGCGACAGCCACAGCCACTGCACGACCAGCGGCACGCAGATGAGCCACTTGGGCATGCGCTCCAGCACGCTGCAGTCGCGCACCGTGGCCAGGCTTGCGCCGTCCAGCGTGTCCGCACCGAGGTCGAGGTCAAGGTCGAGCCTGGCCGCCATCACGCGCGCTCCTGCGGCCGCGTCACGACCAGCCCGACAGCCGCGATGCGGTCGATGTGCGCGTACACCGAGCGTTCCAGCTCTTCGCCGAACACGTCGGGGTCGATCTCCGCATATGACCACTCGCAGCCCGAGCCTTCCAGCAGGGGCCGCATCTCGGCCAGGAACGGGTCTTCGCCGTCGACCATCGCCACGCCGGTGTACAGCAGCAGCTGCCCGCCCGGTGCCAGCCGCTTGAGCGATTCGGTCGCGATGCGCGCGCTGAGCGCCCGCCCGAGCCGGGTGCCTCCGTGGCGGTAGGCGCGCTGCGCGGCGTCGTCGAGGTAGGGCGGGTTCGACACGATGAGGTCGAAGTCGCCGTCCACGGCCGAGAGCGCGTCGCCCTGCGCCAGCGTCACCGGCACGCCGGCCGCCTCGGCGTTGACCGCCGCGTACTGCAGCGCCAGCGGGTTGATGTCGTTCATGACCACGAGCGCCGGCGTGCCCGTGGCGGCCAGCGCCCGCGCCACCGCCACGCCGCCCGCGCCGCTGCCGCAGCCCACGTCCAGCACGCGTGCGCGCTGCTGCGCCTTGCGCTCGGCGAGCGCCTGAAGAATGAAGCGCGCAAAGCGGCTGGTGTCGGGCCCGAAGAACACCGCGTTCTCTTCCACCGTCGGGTAGGCCGAATGAAAGAACAGGTCGTTGCCCAGGCTGGCGATGCGCACCGTGCTGCGCAGCAGCGTGCCCGTGCGCCGCACGAGGCCGGCGTGTTCCATGTCGGCCAGCAGGGCCGGCGGCAGCGCATTCGCTTCGAACGGCAGGTTCCAGCCGAAGACGTCCCGCAGCGTGTTGCCCGGCTCGCGTCCGCGCCGCGCGAGCACGCGCTGGTGGGTGAGCGGCGTGACGGTCGTGAATCGGTAGCCGGTGGCCGCCACCTGGCGCAGCACGGCGGCTGCGTTCAGCATGCGACGGCCTCTTCTGCGTGCGGTTCTTGCAGCTCCGCGGTGTAGCGGTCGAAACAGCGCGCGCCGCACGCGAGCCGCATCAGCGCGCCTTCGGCGATGAACTGCCCGCAGGCTGGGTCCTCGTCGACCAGCGGGTGGATCACCTCGCGCAGCCAGGCGCGCGCGTGCGACACATCCAGTGCGCCGTGCAGATCGAAGTAGGCGCGTGCCCGCCCGCTCAAGCCCAGGCGGCGCATGCCGGCGGCCACCTGCTTCACGCGCCCGGGGGCCGTGAGCTCGATCACGCCGAGCGCGCCGATGGCGTGGTACGCGTAGCGGCGCGTGGTCGCCAGGCCCACCATGGTGTTGGCCAGCGCAAGCGATTCCCACACGGTGGTGTCGATGGCCGGGTGCAGGTCGAGTTCGCGCACCATGTGCGCGAGCATCTCGCCGTGCATGGCGCTTTGCTTGCCGTGGCCCATCTCGTCCCAGAAGTTGCGCGCGCACTCCAGTTTGGGTTGCGGCGGCAGCTTGACCTGGGTGTAGGCCAGCAGGTCTTCGAAGCCCGCTTCGCCTGCGGCCTCCTGCGTGAGGAACCAGCGCATCTGCGGCAAGGTGGCCTCCCGTGCCAGCCAGTCGAACAGCGCATGCGCCTGGCCGGGGCCGGTGTGCGCGAGCGATTCGAACCAGTGGACGAAGTGGCCCGCATTGCCGGCCGACACGCAAGCCGCCGAGCGCACCGTGGCACGCAGCTCTTCGAGGAACCGGCCTTCCAGCACGCGGTGCTCGTGCTCGCGTGCAAGGTCGTCCTGCCATTGCAACGATGGCTGTCCCGGGTTCAGGCGCGTGGCGTTGAAGCGGGCCAGGCGCCGGTGGAGTTTCGCGGGCGGCGGCAGCGGCGGATGCAGGCCGGGGTCCTTGATGTCGTGTGCGGACATGGTCGGTCCTTCTCGTCCAGTGGAGCAAAAAACCGAGCGTGCGCCTTTGTGCAGCCGCTGTCCGTCAGACAGCGGCTACAAATCCCCCGTGGCGAGCTCAGACCCGGGGCGGGTCGCAGTCGCGCGAGGGGTGACGGTGCAGGCCCACGGCCGCAATGAACTCGGCCGCCACCGTCTTGGCCTGCGAGGCGTCCGACAGCAGCAGGCCCGGGTCCGCCGAGCCGTCGGGCAGGGTGAGCGGAATGCCCGCGTCGCCCAGCAATGCCTGCGATGCGCCCAGCGCCAGGATGGTCTTGCAATGGCGGTACTGGTCCTTGATGAAATCCATCGTGTGGCCATCCGCCGCGAGCGCTTCGGCCGCGGGTGCGCCGTCGGGCAGCACGAGGGCATCGAACAGGAAACCGGGGCTGTTCTCCATCGTCGCATCGGGTTCCAGCGTCTCGCCGCCGGCGGCGGTCACCGGCCCCAACCTTGCGGCGACCAGGCGCGGCACCGCGCCCGCACCGAACAGCGCGGCCTGCAGCGCCGCGATGGACGCGCCGTCCACGCCGTCGGCCACCAGCAGCGCGATCTTGCGCGAGCGAATGCCGCCGTCGCCGGGCCGTGCCATCAGCGAGAGCGCGGGCGACGCCGACACCTCGGGCGAGACCGGCGTCTGCAGTGCGCGGGGCAGGGGGTCGGGCACGGTCTTCATGCCCAGCCCGGCAGCCACCTTGGCGGCCAGCTCGGGTGAGGCGTTGACCAGGCTCGCCACGATGCGCTCGCGCACCGCCGGCACCGTCACCTTCGACAGCTCGAAGCGGAACGCGGCCGCAATGTGCGCCTGTTCCGTGGGCGTCTGGCTCTCGAAGAACAGGGCCGCCTGCGTGTAGTGGTCGGCGAACTTCTCGGGCTTGCCGCGCACCTTGTCGCTGGACTCCTGCACGTCGATGCGGCGCGCCACGCTCTGGAAGCCCTGCGCCGCCCCGGCCTGGAACGGGCAGCCGCCGGCCAGCGAGTTGGGCTCGTAGGCCACGCGGCCCCGGTGAATGGCCTGTCGGTGCATGCCGTCGCGCTGGTTGTTGTGCACCGGCGCAATGGGCGCGTTGATCGGCAGCTCATGGAAGTTGGGGCCGCCCAGGCGCGAGATCTGCGTGTCGACGTACGAGTGGATGCGCCCGGCCAGCAGCGGGTCGTTCGTGAAATCGATACCCGGCACCACGTGCGCGGTGCAGAAGGCCACCTGCTCGGTCTCGGCGAAGAAGTTGTCGGGGTTGCGGTTGAGCACCATGCGCCCGACGACCTGCACCGGCACCAGTTCCTCGGGCACCAGCTTGGTCGCGTCGAGCACGTCGAAGCTGAAGGCCGCGGCCTGCTCCTCGGTGAAGATCTGCAGGCCCAGCTCCCACTCGGGGTACTCGCCCGCGTCGATGGCTTCCCACAGGTCGCGGCGATGAAAGTCGGGGTCGGCGCCCGATATCTTCACCGCCTCGTCCCACACCAGCGAATGCGTGCCCAGCTTGGGCTGCCAGTGGAACTTCACGAACACCGACTCGCCCGCCTCGTTCACCAGCCGGAAGGTGTGCACGCCGAAGCCCTGCATCATGCGGTAGCTGCGCGGGATGGCGCGGTCGCTCATCTGCCACATCAGCATGTGGGTCGACTCGGGCATCAGGCCGGCGAAGTCCCAGAAGGTGTCGTGCGCCGAGGCGGCCTGCGGCATGCCGTGGTGCGGCTCGGGCTTCACCGCGTGAATGAGGTCGGGGAACTTGATCGCATCCTGGATGAAGAACACCGGCATGTTGTTGCCCACCAGGTCCCAGTTGCCCGCGTCGGTGTAGAACTTGACGGCGAAGCCGCGCACGTCGCGCGCGGTGTCCTTGGAGCCGCGCTCGCCGGCCACGGTGGAGAAGCGCACGAACACCGGCGTGATCTTGCCGGCCTCCTGGAAGGGGGCGGCCATGGTGTGCTTGGTGAGCGGCTCGTAGCACTCGAAGAAGCCGTGCGCGCCCGATCCGCGCGCATGCACGATGCGCTCGGGAATGCGCTCGTGGTCGAAGTGCGTGATCTTCTCGCGCAGGATGAAGTCTTCGAGCAGCACCGGGCCGCGCAGGCCGGCCTTCAGCGAATTCTGGTTGTCGGCGACCGGCACGCCCTGGTTGGTGGTGAGCACCTGGCCGGCCGAGTCGACGCGCACCCGGTCCAGCGAGCCGATGGTCGCGTTCACGCCTTCGCCCGCCACGCCGCCGAGCTTGGCCGAGCTGTTGCTTTCGCTGAGCGAGCTGCCGCCGGGCAGGCGCGAGGCTGGCTCGGCCGTGAGCCCCTTGGGCGGTGCCATGGCGTTGTCCAGGCCGTGCTCCAGCGGCTTGTTGTCGTTGGCCGGCATGGCGGCCACCAGCGCCTGCGTGTCGGCGGCACGCTGCGTGGGCAGGTCGCCCGCGACGGCGGGGCCGGGATGGGCGGGCGCGCTGTCGGTGTTGCGCGCGGCGGCCTGGGTGGCGATGGCGGCAGCGGGGGGAGTGCCGGTGGGTTTGCTGTTCTTGGGCGCGCGCGTGGCCATGTGAGGTGCTCCTGGGGGTGTGTATCGCGGGGTAGGGATGCGAACAGTAGGGAGCAGCCCGGGCGGCCCATGTAGGACCGTGCCGCGCGAACATTGAAACCGGGTAACCAGGCGTTGCCCCGCAACGAAGACGCGGCTTCGTCGCAGGACGTGGCCCGTTTACGCCGCCGCGGGCCGTCCGCCGATCAGCGCCAGCAGCGCATGCGGCTGCAGCGGCTTGCCCAGATGCGCATCGAACCCCGCCTCGGTCGCCTTGGCGTGGTCCTGCGGCCGGGTGAAGGCCGTGTGAGCCACCGAGAACAGCCGCGGCTTGCCGAGGGCCCGCTCGCGCTGGCGCACCTCGCGGATGAGGTCGTAGCCGTCGCGCCCCGGCAGGCCGATGTCGCTGATCAGCACGTCGGGCCATTTCTGCTCGAACAGCTGCAGCGCGCTGTCGAAGTCGGCGCCCATCCGCACCGTGGCGCCGGCGTCGCCCAGCACCACCGTCATGATCTCGCTCGCATCGGCGTTGTCTTCCACCACCAGCACATCGAGGCCGGCGAGGATGCGGCCGCTGGCCGCCGCGGGGCGCGTGTCCAGGGCGTCCAGCAGCACGATGGGTGCGTCGCCGGACGGCACCACGCCGAGCACCACGCGCAACGTGGCGCCCCGGCCTTCGCCTTCGCTGTGCGCCGACACACCGCCGCCGTGCAGCTCCGCCAGGTTCTTGACGATCGACAGCCCCAGCCCCAGGCCGCCGTGGAAGCGGTTGTCCGGCGAGTCGCTTTGCGAAAACCGGTCGAACAGGTGCAGGAGAAACTCGGGGCTGATGCCGCGGCCGAAGTCCTGTACCGACAGGTCGAGCACGTCGCCGTCCCGGTGCAGCTCGATGACGATGCGCCCGCCCTCCGCGGAAAACTTGATGGCGTTGGACAGCAGGTTCCACACGATCTGCTGGAACCGCGTGGCGTCCAGCCAGGCCGGTGCGTCCGCCGGCGCCTGGTCGAACACGATGGCCAGGCGCTTGGCCGCCGCCGGCGCGGCCAGCGCCTCGATGGCGGAGCTGACCAGCCCGCGCGGCTCGATCCATTCGCGGTGCAGGCGCAGCTTGCCGGAACTGATGCGCGACACGTCCAGGATGTCGGCGATCAGCCGCGTCTGCGCCTTCACGCTGCGGTCGATGGCGTTCAGGCCCTTTTCCATCTGCTCGGGCGTGCGGTTGCCCACCTTGAGCACGTGCACCCAGCCGCCGATGGCGTTGAGCGGGTTGCGCAGCTCGTGCGAGAGCACGGCCACGAAGTCGTCCTTGGTGCGGCTCTGTCGCTCGGCCGAGGCGCGCGCGGCCTGCTCGCGCTCGAGCACCTCGCGCCGGCGCCCCTCGAGCTCGAAGCGCTCCGACACGTCCAGCGCAATGCCCACGCGCAGGCCCGGGTCGATCTGCGCGGACATGGTCCATTCGAGGCGGATCCACGAGCCGTCCTGCCGCAGCAGCGGAAACTCGCCCTTCCACGGCGCCGCGGGCGAGGGCGTGCCCGGCAGGGTGTCTGCCGTGTGGGCTTGCACGAAGGCCGTCCATTCGTCCGGCGCGAAGGCGCTGACCGGCTGGCCGATCAACGCGTCGCGCGACTGCCCGAGCATGGCGACCATGGCCGGGTTGACGTCGGCGAACCGGCCCTCGGCGTTGATCAGCGCCATGCCCGTGGGCGCGTGGTCGTAGATGGCGCGAAAACGCGCTTCGCTGTTGCGCTGCTTTTCCTCGGCCATGCGCGCGCGGATCAGCGCCTGCAGCGTGGCCACCAGCACCGGGGGCTCCACCGGGTGCACCAGGTAGGCGTCGGCGCCGGCGTTCAGGCCTGCCACCTTGTCCTCGTTGCGCACGAAGGTGGCCGACAGGTGCACCACGGGCAGCGTGGAGGTCGCCGGCTTGATGCGCAGTTCGCGGCACACCTCGAAGCCGCTGAAGTCGGGCAGGTGCACATCGAGCACCACGGCGGAAATCTGGTGCGAGGCCAACGCCAGCGCCTCGCCTCCGGTGCCGGCCTCGCGCGTCTCGAAACCCGCGGCGCGGATCACGCGCGAGGTCGTGTAGCGCGTGGTGGGGTTGTCGTCCACCACCAGGATCGTGTGGCGCGACCGGTCGATCGTGGTGTTGATCAGGGGTTCGGGCGGCATGGTCATTCCGGCTGGGCCGGACCCTGGCGCTGCAGCTGCACCGGGAGCGTGACGGAAAACACCGAGCCCTTGCCGAGCTCGCTGGCCAGCTCGACGCGCCCACCCAGCAGCACCGCGAGCTGCCGGCTCAGCGAAAGGCCCAGGCCGGTGCCGCGCAGGCGCTTTTGCACCGGTGAATCCACTTGCGAGAAATCGTCGAAGACCGCGGCGTGGTGTTCGGGCGCGATGCCGATGCCCGTGTCCGAGACCGAGAAGCGGATGGCGTCGTCGCCCACGCGCATCGCGGTGACGCGCACCTCGCCGTGCGGCGTGAACTTGAGCGCGTTGGAGATGAAGTTGCGCAGGATCTGCGAGAGCTTGCGGTCGTCGGTGTAGAGCTTGGGCAGCCCCTCGGGCTCCTCGAAGATCAGCGCGGTGGCCGGGTTGTGCAGCACCGGGCGGAACATGCCGCGCAGCGCCGAGAACAGGTCGACCATTTCGAACCACGCCGGCGAGATGTCGACGCGGCCCGCCTCGATCTTGGCCAGGTCGAGCAGGTCGTCGACCATGTCGGCCAGCTCCGTCGCGGTGGTGTCGACAAAGCCGACCTGCTTTTCCTGTTCGGGCGTGAGCGGTCCGTCCACGCGGTCGCTCAGCAGGCGCGCGATGCTGCGGATCGCGTTGATCGGTGTGCGGAACTCGTGGCTCATGTAGGCCAGGAACCGGCTCTTGAGTTCGGTGGCTTTCTGGAGCTCCTGGGCCTGGGCGTCGAGCTCCGCGTACAAGGCCACCACGCCGCGGTTGGTCTCTTCGAGCTCCTCGCGCAGTTCTTCGACTTCGCGCCGGCTTGCGGCCAGCGCGTCTTCGCGGTCGTCACAGACGGCCGGGCCGTTGCTGTTCATGCGTTTTCCTTTTGGCGGATCACCACGATGGTGGCGTCGTCGCGGTGCCGCGTATGGTCGCGCAAAAGAACCGCCGCTACCAGCGCGGGGTCCCTTTGCAGCAGGGGACGGATGCGCTCGAGGCTCCAGCGACTCTCGATGCCGTCGCTGTGCAGCACCACCAGCGCATGGGCGGGCAGTTCGAGCGAGGTGACCTCGGGCTTCCGGATCTGCAGGCCCGCGGTGCCGTGCTGGGTGACGACGGACTTGTCGAACACGCCCGAGACCACGCGGCCCATGATGTTGCCGGCGCCGGTGTAGGTGACGGTGGCGCTCGCGGTGTCGATGCGCAGCGCGCACATGGCGGCGCCGCGCGTGGTCTGGAGTTCGCGGTGCACGCGCTGCACGGTCTCGCGCAAATCGGCGTCGGGTGCCGTGGCGAAGGCGTCGATCGCAGCCTGCGATGCCTTGGCCGCTTCCGGCCCGTGGCCCAGGCCGTCGGCCACCAGGAAGGTGGTTTGTGTGCCCTCCGGGCCGTGCGTTGCGGCTGCCCACGCGTCCCCGCAGACCGACTCATGGGGCGCGGGCAGTCGAATCGCCCCGATCTGCAATGCCGGCGCAGCCTCGGTCCGTGCGGCGTGCGCCGCGGACGGGCCCGCGGCCGGGCGCACGCGGGCTACGCTCACCGTGCCGTGCGGCACCGACGAATGAATGTCGAAATCGCTCGCCAGCCGGCGCACCGCGCCCAGGCCCGTGCCGGGTGTGGTGCTCGAGGAGTGGCCGTCGCGCATCGCCAGGGCGATGTCGGATATGCCGGGGCCCTCGTCGATGCAGATCATCTCGATCTCGCCGGCCTCGCCGGCCGTGCCGGTCCGTGGGCGCGCCGCGACCAGCAGCTGGCCATTCTTCGCGTGGCGAACGAGGTTGGTGCCGAGTTCGGTCACCACCAGCGCCAGGCGGCCCGCGTCGACGTCGCCCCAACCCATGTCCGCCGCGGCCTGCGCCGCGTGCCGCCGTGCTTCGCCGACGCGGCTGGCGTCGTCCATGGGAAAAGCCCTGTGCGTCCAGCCCTGGATGGTGGCGGCTACTTCCACTTGGTGATACTCACTCGGGTGCCCTGGCCCGGCGCCGACACGATGTCGAAGTCGTTCACCAGCCGCTTGCTTCCGGGCAGGCCCAGGCCCATGCCGCTGCCGCTGGTCCACCCGTCGGTGAGTGCGAGCGCCATGTCGGCAATGCCGGGCCCCTCGTCCTCGAAGTGCAGCAGCAGGCCGCGCCGCCCGTTGCGCTCGACGAATTCCCAGCGCATGCGCCCGCCGCCGCCGTGGATCAGCGTGTTGCGCGAGAGCTCGCTGGCGGCGGTGATCATTTTGGTCTGGTCGACCAGCGAGAGCTTCAGGTCCTGGCACAGGGCGCGCACCATCTGGCGGCTCGCGACGATGTTCTGCTCGGTCAGCAGCGGCAGGGTGCCGGTGAGGTCAATGGCCAAGAACATTCTCCAGCCGGGAACGCCGAAGAAGCTCCATGCCGCGCTCCACGTTGAGCGCCGTCTTCACACCGTCGAGCGACAGCCCGAGCTCGACCAGCGTGATCGCCACCGCGGGCTGCATGCCCACCACCACGGTCGTGGCCGAGAGAATGCGGGCAATGCCCGAGATGCTGGTGAGCATGCGCCCGACGAAGGAGTCGACGATCTCGAGCGCCGAGATGTCGATCATCACGCCCGAGGCGCCGGTCGTGGCGATCCGGTTGGCCAGGTCGTCCTGCAGCGTGAGGGCGGTCTGGTCCTGCATGTCGACCTGGATGGTCACCA
This sequence comes from Variovorax sp. AC103, assembly GCF_979254005.1. Classification (NCBI taxonomy): domain Bacteria; kingdom Pseudomonadati; phylum Pseudomonadota; class Betaproteobacteria; order Burkholderiales; family Comamonadaceae; genus Variovorax; species Variovorax sp. AC103. The sequence goes on from NZ_CEEDFC010000033.1 coordinate 54,697, forward strand.
GCAGCGTGTCGCCCATGCGGAGAATTGGAATGCGGTCCATGGTGGGTGCCGCTTACTTGTCGAGCGGGCCGCGCGTGACGCGCCAGCCGGTCTGCTGCAGCGCGAGCGCCAGCGCATCGGCCAGCGTGGCCTTGGTGCGCACGCCCTGCAGGTCGATGCCCAGGTGCACGATGGTCTGCGCAATCTGCGGGCGAATGCCGCTGATGATGCAGTCCGCGCCCATGAGGCGGATGGCCGTCACCGTCTTCAGCAGATGCTGCGCCACCAGCGTGTCGACCGTGGGCACGCCGGTGATGTCGATGATGGCCAGCTCGGAGCCGGTTTCCACGATCTTCTCCAGCAGGGCTTCCATCACCATCTGCGTGCGGCTGCTGTCGAGCACGCCGATCATCGGCACCGCGAGCACGCCGTCCCACAGCTTGACGACGGGGGTGGAGAGTTCCAGCAGCTCTTCCTGCTGGCGGCGAATGATCTCTTCTCGCGCTTGCTGGTACGTGCCCGCGGTGTGCTGCGCCAGCCTGTCGATGGTGGTCGACAGCGCCCACAGCGAACTTGCCATGGCAGCCGCGTCGGTCCCCAGGCGGCGCTGGATGGCGGCGAACAGCGGCTTCTTGAGTGCGAGCACGAACAGGCTCGTTTCGGCCACCGACTGGCCCTTGGCCGCGCGGGTCTTCGACAGCGCGCCGAGCGTTTCGCGCAGCCCGGTCCATGCGGGCGCCTCCAGGCGTGCCGGATCGCCGCCGGCCTGCAGCCCGTCGCACAGCTGGCGCAAGATGTCGAAAGCCTCGGCCTGTGCCGCGCGCCGCGCGCCGGGTTCGCTGACCTGGGCTTCCTCGAGCCAGATGTCGACGACGTTGTTTTCTTCGTCGCGCAGGGTGTCCAGCAACGCTTGGTATTCGCTCTTCATGAAGTTCCTCTTGGATTTTTGGCTGCGTCCGCGTGAAACGACCGAAGTGCGAGCACGCGCAATGTCGGCTCGCTGCAATGCGTAGCGTCCGCTGGGCAGATCGTAGCTGTTGCAAACTGTAGTTAACGAAGTTTGCAAACACAGGACGTCGCCATTTTCAGTAGGCCAAGACCTACACGACGGCGCCGCTTTAACGCGCGGGCCGGGGCGATGCAACGTCTTTTGACATGCAGCGCCGGCAGATTCGAACCTGCCGCTTCAGGAAAACGGCAGCACCTTCACGTCGAACACCCGCTCGCCCAGCCAGATGGCCGCCACCAGAACCGCCAGCGCCGAGCCGCCGCGCAGCACCAGCGGCGGGTAGCGCCGCCAGTGGCGCAGCGCCAGCAGCGCGACCAGCACCATGGCCACCACCATGAGCTGGCCCGCTTCCACGCCCAGGTTGAACTGGAGCAGGGCGACGACGAAGTCGCGCAGCGGCAGGTCGAGCTCGGCCAGCGCACCCGCGAAGCCGAAGCCGTGGATCAACCCGAACAGGAAGCTGAAGAGCTTGCGCCGCCCGCGCAGCACCGGGTGGATGTTGTCGATGGCCGCCAGCATGATGGTGATGGCGATGCCCGGCTCGATGATGCGCGGCGAGATGGTCACCACCTTCAGGCCGGCGAGCGCCAGCGTGATCGAGTGCGCGATGGTGAACATGGTGACGATGCCCAGCATCGGCCACACGGCCTCGCGCCAGCCGATGACCGGCTCCCACCCCTCGGGCCGGCGGCGCAGCACGGCGGGCAGCAGCAGGCACACCAGGAACAGGATGTGGTCGTAGCCGATCAGGATGTGGTGGATGCCGTCGCGAAAGAAGCTCGTGTCGGACGACGGAGCCGATGCACCGGCGGAAGCTGCCACGAGCGTGCCAGGCCACGCCACCGCGACCGCGCCGGCCGAGGGATCGAGCGAGCGCACCGTCGGCTGGGCGGCGCCCTCGACTTCCACGCGCAGCAGCCCGCGGTGCGTGGGGTCGACCTCGCGGAACAGCCGGTAGTCGATGTCTAGCGCGCTGCCGGTGGCGATGGCGGCGCACTGGCCGCGCAGCTGCAGCACGAGGTAGGCGCCGTCGATGCGGTCTTCGACGGCGGCGGGTCTGGCTTCGGCCAGCGTGCACCGGCCCTGCTGCAGCCGCAGGCGTGCCAGCGCATAGGCGTGGATGTCGGCCAGGCGCGTGCGCACCTCGCCCCAGCTGAGCTTGCGGTCGGCATTGGTGTCGAGGTCGAGCAGCGCATCGAGGTCGCGCAGCGCGATGTCCCAGCGCAGGTCGATCGTGTCGCCGCTGCGGTGCAGCAGCAGGTAGGCGTCGCTGGCCTTGTGGGCATGCGCCGGGGCGGCTGCGAACAGCAGCGCCAACAGCATCGGCACGGCCCACGCGGTCCACGCGACCCATGTGGCCCTTGCGGCGCACATGGCCCTTGCGGCCCGCACCGCCCGCACCGCGCGTTCAAAGCATCGCATCGACACGCGCATCCTTCAGTCCGATCTGTTGCATCAGGGCCTTCACCTCGCCGCGCGCGGCGTCGTCTTTCGCGGCCGCGGCGGCGCGGGCGAACACCAGCATGTCGATGGGTTCGCGCTGCAGCCTGACGTTCAGGCGCGCGAGTTCGAGCGCACGCCTAGGGTTGTTCTGCACGTCGAGCGCGAACATCGCTTCTTCGCGCGCATGCAGCGCGGCCGTGCCGGGGCGCAGCGCGGAGGCCTCGAAACGCTGGCGCAGCTCGTCGGCCTCGGCCCGGGGCCCCTTGTCGCGTGCGGCCGCAGCGGCAATGGCCAGCCGCAGCAGCACGGCATCGCTGCGAGCTTCCTTGGCGAGCAGGCCTGGAATCTCGGCATGCCGCCCCACGCGCTGCAGGTAGTCGCTGTAGGCCAGCAGCAGGTAGCCCGAGCGCTGCGCCGCCACCGCCTTGCGGTAGGCGGCATCGGCCTGGGCGGAGCGGCCCGCGAGTTCCTCGACCTCGGCCACGCTGGTCAACAGCCACTGGCGCGTGCCCGCCTGTGCCGTGCCGGCCAGCGCCGGGTTGGCAAGCAGCTCCTGCAGTGTGTCGCGCGCCTCGTCGTGCTTGCCGCGCAGCCCTGCGTTCTCGGCCAGGCAGGCGACGCCGTAGAGCGCGGGGCCTGCGCGGCCCAGCGCGCGGCAGGCGGCGTCGGATTCGGCATAGCGCCCGCGCACGCGCAGGATGGTGGCCAGCGTGATCCAGCCTTGCGCGTCGCTGGGCTGGCGCGCCAGCGCGGCCTTGAGCGTGGCCTCGGCGCCGTCGAAGTCGTGCAGGAACTGCGCGATGGTGGCGCGCATGACCAGCACGGCGGGCGGCGTGTCGGCCACGGGCCTGGCCTCCCAGGCCTGCAGCGCGCCCATGGCGTAGCCGGCGTAGCGCGCGTCGCCCTGGTCGCGCGCGAGGTTCAGGTAGGTGGTCGCCGCCTCGACGGCGGTGGCCGGATCGCCGGGCCGCTGCACCAGCGCGCGGCGCAGGCGGCGTTGTTCGCTCGACCAGCCGGCCACGGCGGGCAATGTTTCCACCACCGCGTCGTCGCTGGCCGGCACGCGCGGCACGGCATGCGCCGCGCCGGCGAGCACCAGCATCGCCGTCGGGAGCGCCAGCCACCGGCCGAGGGCGCCTGCGGCGCGCGCGAAGTGGATGCGGGCTCGCACGGCGCGCTGCCTACTGCGTGGCGACCGGGTCCTTGGTCTCCGAGGTGGGCGGCGGGTCGAACTGCGCCACGTTGGCCGCGTCGTCGGTCTCGGACTGCGTGGCGACCAGCGCCACCACATAGGCCACGAAGGCGTCGTAGGCGCTGAGCTGCACCGGCGGCTGGTTGTCCGGCGGCGGGGTGGTGCCCACCGGGAACGGATAGAAGCCTGTCTCTTATACACATCTGACGCTGACGACGAAGCGCCACACGTGTAGATCTCGGTGGTCGCCGTATCATTAAAAAGGGGGGGGGGGGGGGGGGGGGGGGGGG
>NZ_CEEDFC010000034.1:0-53751 GCF_979254005.1 Variovorax sp. AC103
GGGGTCGCCTTTTCTTTGCTTACTTTCTTTTGGCGAAGCAAAAGAAAGTAAGTCGCCTGCCGGGGCGAGTCCCGGCCTCGGGAAGCAAGCCCCAAAGAAAGCAAGCAGCATGCTGAGCCCAGGCAACCCATTCCCCCTCGGCGCCACACCCTCGCCACAAGGCGTCAACTTCGCCCTGGCAGCCCCCTCCGCAGAATCCGTAGACCTCTGCATCTTCGACAGCACAGGCCAACACGAGCAGCAGCGCCTGCAACTACCGGCCTGCACGGACGGCATCTGGCACGGCCACCTCCCCAGCGCCCGCCCGGGCCTGGTCTACGGCTACCGGGTCCACGGCCCATGGACACCGCATGAGGGCCAGCGCTTCAATCCCGCCAAGCTGGTGCTCGACCCGTACGCCCGCGAGATCGTCGGCAGCTACGACGGCAGCGACCTGTTCCTGGGCCACGTGCCCGCGGCCCCGGCAGAGCGGGACCCGCGCGACAACGCCGCCGTCGCCCTCAAGGCACGTGTGGCCCCGGCAGCAGCAGCAGCAGAAAGCCCCGGGCACGTCCGCATCCCCGCCGCAGACCGCGTCCTCTACGAGCTCCACGTCAAGGGACAAACCAGGCTGCACCCCCAGGTGCCCGAAGCACTCCGAGGCACCTACGCCGGCCTCGCCGAGCCCGCCGTGCTCGACCACCTGCAGCGCCTGGGCGTCACCACGCTGAGCCTCATGCCGGTGCAGCACCGCGCCGACGAGCAGCGCCTGCAGCGCATGGGCCTGAGCAACTACTGGGGCTACACCACCATCGGCTGGTTCGCGCCCGAGGCCCGCTACTGGAGCGGCCGCCCCGGCACCACGCCCGCCGGCGAGTTCCGCGCGATGGCCGACGCCATCCACGCGCGCGGCATGGAGCTGGTGATCGACGTGGTCTACAACCACAGCGCCGAGACCGACGAGCTCGGCCCCACGCTGTCGCTGCGCGGCATCGACAACGCCCTGTACTACCACCTGCGCCCCGACGACCGCGCCCTGTACGAGAACTGGACCGGCTGCGGCAACTGCCTGAACCTGGGCGAGCCGCGCGTGCTGCAGATGGTGATGGACAGCCTGCGCTTCTGGGCCTGCGAGATGGGCGTCGACGGCTTCCGTTTCGACCTGGCACCGATCCTCGGACGCGACGCGCAGCGCGGGTTCGACGCGCGCGCGCCCTTCCTTGCCGCCGTCGCGCAAGACCCGGTGCTCTCGCGCACCCTGCTCATCGCCGAGCCCTGGGACATCGGCCCCGGCGGCTACCGGCTGGGCGAGTTCCCGCCTGGCTGGCTCGAATGGAACGACCGCTACCGCGACACGCAGCGCGGCTTCTGGCTGCGGCAGGCGCGCGACGACAAGGCCGGCCTGGGCGACTTCGCACACCGCGTCACCGCCTCCAGCACGCAGTTCGCCCACCACGGCCGCGCGCCGACGGCCAGCGTCAACTTCGTCACCGCGCACGACGGCTTCACGCTGCGCGACCTCGTGAGCTACAACGAGCGCCACAACCAGGCCAACGGCGAAGACAACCGCGACGGCCACGGCCACAACCTGAGCGACAACTGCGGCGTCGAAGGCCCGAGCGACGACCCCGGCGTGCAAGCCCGACGCACCCGGCTGCAGCGCGCGCTGCTCGCCACGCTGATGCTGTCGCAGGGCACGCCCATGCTGCTGGCCGGCGACGAACTCGGCCACAGCCAGCAGGGCAACAACAACGCCTACTGCCAGGACAACGAGACCACCTGGCTCGCGTGGCAGAGCGCGTCGGCACCCGACGGCGGCGCGGCGCAGCTCAGCGCCTTCGTCGCCCGGCTCGCCGCCCTGCGCCGCGAGGCCCCTGCCTTGCGCAGCAACCGCTGGTGGCCCACCGAGCCCCCGCAAGGCATGCCGCCGGGCCTCCGCTGGCTGCGGCCCGACGGCGCGCCGATGACACCCGGCGACTGGCAGACGGGCACGGCCCTTGCACTCCACTTTCCGAATGCAGCAACCCCGACGAACCCCGACGAAAGCGACTGGCTGGTAATGGTGAATGCGGGCCCGCAGGACGTCGCCTTCCGCATGCCCCCCGGTGCGTGGCGCCTGTGCCTGGCGAGCGATCCCGCGCTCGACCCGGGCCATGCGACCCCACCCCTCGGCGACACGGCAACGGTGCCTTTCCCGGGCATCTGCATTGCAAGAACGTAGGAGCCAGATGCATGTCGCGGTGCTAGTCTCGATGCAGAAACTCTGACGACGAATTCCAACGAACAAACGAACGAACGGAGACACAGGATGGACAAGTTCACACCCACACAGCCCCAGCACGAGCTGCAGGCCCATCAACTGGTTCGTCGCACCATCGCCCTGGTGCTGGCCGGCGGACGCGGCTCCCGCCTCAAGCAGCTGACCGACCGGCGCGCCAAGCCGGCGGTGTACTTCGGCGGCAAGTTCCGCATCATCGATTTCGCGCTGTCGAACTGCCTGAACTCCGGCATCCGGCGCATGGCGGTGGTCACGCAGTACAAGTCGCACTCGCTCATGCGCCACCTGCAGCGCGGCTGGAGCTTCCTGCGCGCCGAGCTCAACGAAATGGTCGACGTGCTGCCCGCGCAGCAGCGCGTGGGCGACGAGCACTGGTACCGCGGCACGGCCGACGCGGTGTTCCAGAACCTGGACATCATCCAGACCCGCTCCACCAAGCACGACTACGTGGTGGTGCTGGCCGGCGACCACATCTACAAGATGGACTACTCCCTCATGGTGAAGGACCATGCCGAGCGCGGCCTGGGCTGCACGGTCGGCTGCATCGAGGTGCCGCGCATGGAGGCCACGGCCTTCGGCGTGATGGCGGTGGACGACAACCGCCAGATCACCGAGTTCCTCGAAAAGCCGGCCGACCCGCCCGCCATGCCGGGCAACCCCGACGTGGCGCTGGCGAGCATGGGCATCTACGTGTTCGACTCCGCCTACCTCTACCAGCTGCTGGAGGAAGACAGCGTCAACCCCGACTCGAGCCACGACTTCGGCAAGGACATCATTCCGCGCGCCGTGGCGCAGGGCCGCGCGCTGGCGCACCCGTTCGGCATGTCGTGCGTCACGCGGGCCTCGCGCGGGCCGGGTGCCAAGACCTACTGGCGCGACGTGGGCACGATTGATGCATTCTGGGCAGCCAACCTCGACCTGGCCGCCATCACCCCGGAGCTGGACATCTATGACACGGACTGGCCCATCTGGACCTATCAGCGGCAGCTGCCCCCGGCCAAGTTCGTGCTCGACCGCCACGGCCAGCACGGCATGACGGTGAACACCATCGTGTCGGGCGGCTGCATCGTCTCGGGCTCCAAGGTGAGCAGCTCGGTGCTGTTCTCGGGCGTGCGCATCCACTCCTTCTGCGAGATCAACGAGGCGGTGCTGCTGCCCGATGTCGAAGTGGGCCGGGGCGCCCGGCTCAGCAAGGTGGTGATCGACCGCGGCTGCGTGATCCCCGACGACATGGTGATCGGCGAGGACGCCGTGGCCGATGCCGCGCGTTTCGAGCGCACCGAGACCGGCGTGGTGCTGGTCACGCGCGAGATGCTCAAGCGGCTGGGCACCGACTGACCGCCGGTCCACCGACGCCCACTGCACCCCACGCCCACGCTTTTTTCACGATGCGAATCCTCCAGGTCAGCGCCGAACTGTTCCCTCTCCTCAAGACCGGCGGCCTGGCGGACATCGCCGGAGCGCTGCCGCTCGCGCTCATGGCCGAAGGCGAGGACGCGCGCGTGCTGCTGCCGGGGTTTCCGGCCATCGTGGCGGGCGTGCGCGACCTGGCGCCGGTGGCCGAATTCAACGCGCCCTGGGGCGAACGCTTCGCGCTGCGCTTCGGGCACATCGCCACCGACGGCGCGCCGGCCATTCCGGCCTACGTGATCGACGCGCCGGCGCTCTACGACCGGCCCGGCAACCCCTACGAAGATGCGTCGCGCCAACCCTACGGCGACAACCACCGCCGCTTCGCGCTGCTCGGCTGGGCCGCGGCGCAACTGGCGCAGGGACTCGACCCGCTGTGGCGGCCCGAGGTGGTGCACGCGCACGACTGGCATGCGGCGCTCGCGCCGGCCTATCTGCACTTCGCGCGGCAGGCCGGCGGCCCCCGCGTGGGCAGCGTGTTCACCGTGCACAACCTGGCCTACCAGGGCATCTTCGCGCCGTGGAACTTCGCCGACCTGGGCCTGCCCGCCACGGCGTTCCAGATGAACGGGCTCGAGTACCACGGCCAGGTGTCGTTCATGAAGGCCGGCCTGAGCTACGCCGACCGGCTCACCACGGTGAGCCCGACCTACGCGCAGGAAATCCAGACGCCCGAGCAGGGCTGCGGCCTGGACGGCCTGCTGCGCCAGCGCAGCGGCGTGCTCGGCGGCATCCTGAACGCGGTCGACGACAAGGTCTGGAACCCGGCGAGCGACGCCGCGCTGGTGCAGGGCTTCCACACGCCCGAAGGCCGCCACATGGCGGGCAAGGCGCGATGCAAGTCGGTGCTGCAACATCAACTGGGGCTGGCCGACCGGCCGGATGCGCCGCTTTTCATTCTCGTGAGCCGGCTCACCGAGCAGAAGGGCCTCCACCTGGTGCTGGGCGGGCTCGACGCGTTGCTCGCGCAGGGCGGCCAGCTCGCATTGCTGGGTGCCGGCGAGGCCTGGCTCGAGGAAGCCTTCCGCCAGCGCGCGGCCGCGGCGCCGCAGTCGGTCAGCGTGACCATCGGCTACGACGAGGCGCTGGCGCACCAGCTCTTCGGTGCCGGCGACGTGACGCTGGTGCCCTCGCTGTTCGAGCCCTGCGGCCTCACGCAGATGTACGGCCTGAAGTACGGCAGCCTGCCGCTGGTGCGCCGTGTCGGCGGGCTGGCCGACACGGTGGTCGACAGCTCGCTCGAAGACATGGCCAGCGGCGAGGCCACCGGCTTCGTGTTCGACCGCTTCGAGGTGGCCGACTACGAACGCGCCGTGCGGCGCGCCTTCGCCCTCTACCAACGCGCGCCCGACTGGCGCCGCGTGCGCGGCCATGCCATGCGGCGGCCTGCCGACTGGGCGAGCGCGGCCGCGCAGTACATCGGCGTTTACCGGCAGAGTGTGGAATGACCCCCGGTCTTCGCGCACTTCGTGTCGCTGCGCCAACCCCCTTGCGGGGGGCAACACCTGCGGCCCGGCAAAGCCGGTTCCCCGGTGTTCTCGCAAGGACCCCTCGACTTCAAACCTGATCACTCACACAGAGCGCCCACCATGACGATCAAAGACTTCGCCTACGACCACCCCGACCGCGACGTGGCGGCCTTCAAGCGCGCGGTGGCCAACAAGCTGATCTATGCGGTCGGCAAGGACCCCGTCGCCGCCAGCCAGGACGACTGGCTCAACGCCACCTCGCAGGCGGTGCGCGACCAACTGGTCGAGCGCTGGATGATGACCACGCGCGCCAACTACGCGCAGGACCTCAAGCGCGTGTACTACCTCTCGATGGAGTTCCTCATCGGGCGCACCTTCACCAACGCGCTGCTGGCCGTGGACCTGTTCGACACCGTGCGCGAGGCGCTGGCCGACTTCGGCGTCGACATGGACGCGCTGGCCGAGCGCGAGCCCGATGCGGCCTTGGGCAACGGCGGCCTCGGCCGGCTCGCGGCCTGCTTCCTCGACTCGATGGCCACGCTCGGCGTGCCCGGCATGGGCTACGGCATCCGCTATGAATACGGCATGTTCCGCCAGCAGATCGTCGGCGGCCAGCAGGTCGAGACGCCCGACTACTGGCTCACGCGCGGCAACCCCTGGGAGTTCCAGCGGCCCGAGGTGAACTACCGCGTGCGCTTCGGCGGCCGCGTGCAAAGGCGGGAAGGCACCAACGCCCCCTACGGCGCGGCCGACTGGGTCGACACCCACGACGTGCGCGCCGTGGCCTACGACACCATCATTCCGGGCTACGGCACGCAAGCCACCAACACGCTGCGGCTGTGGTCGGCGCGCGCCACCGAGGAAATCGACCTCTCGGCCTTCAACCGTGGCAACTACATGGGCGCGGTCGAAAGCAAGAACCAGTCGGAAAACGTGTCGCGCGTGCTCTACCCCGACGACTCCACGCCCTCGGGCCGCGAGCTGCGGCTGCACCAGGAATACTTCTTCTGCAGCGCGAGCGTGCAGGACCTGCTGCGCCGCTACCTGCGCAGCCACAAGACCTTCGACCAGTTGTCCGAGAAGGTCAGCATCCACCTGAACGACACGCACCCGGTGCTCGCGGTGCCCGAGCTGATGCGCCTGCTGCTCGACGAGCACGGCCTCGACTGGGACACCGCGTGGGCCCACACGCAGAAGGTGTTCAGCTACACCAACCACACCCTGATGCACGAGGCGCTGGAAACCTGGCCGGTGGAGATGCTCGGGCGCATCCTGCCGCGGCACCTGCAGATCATCTACGACATGAATGCGAAGTTCCTCGCCACGGTGACGCAGAAGGCGGGCAACGACGTCGAGCTGCTGCGCAGGCTGTCGCTGGTCGACGAGGCCGGCGAACGGCGCGTGCGCATGGCCTACGTGGCGGTGCTGGCGAGCCACTCGATCAACGGCGTGTCGGGGCTGCACTCGGAGCTGATGAAGCAGTCGATCTTTGCCGACTTCGACAGGATCTTTCCGGAGCGCTTCAACAACAAGACCAACGGCGTCACGCCGCGCCGCTGGCTCGCGCAGGCCAACCCGCCGCTGGCCGGGCTGCTGGACCAGCGCATCGGCAAGGGCTGGCGGCGCGACCTGTCGCAGCTCGAGGCGCTCAGGCCGATGGCCGAGCAACCGGCCTTCGTGCGCGCCTTTCGCCACGCCAAGCGCGAGAACAAGCTGCGCCTGGCCAACTGGGTCGAGCAGAACCTGAAGATCGACATCGACACCGACGCGATGTTCGACGTGCAGGTCAAGCGCATCCACGAGTACAAGCGGCAACTGCTCAACGTGCTGCACGTGGTGGCGCGCTACCACCGCATCCTGGACGCGCACGCCACGGGCGCGCCCATCGACATCGTGCCGCGCGTGGTGGTGTTCGCGGGCAAGGCGGCGTCGGCGTACGTGATGGCCAAGCTGGTCATCCGGCTCATCAACGACGTGGCGAGCACCATCAACGCCGACGCGCGCGTGGGCAAGCTGCTGAAGGTGGTGTTCCTGCCGAACTACAGCGTGAGCCTGGCCGAGATCATCATGCCGGCGGCCGACCTGTCGGAGCAGATTTCCACCGCAGGGACCGAAGCCTCGGGCACCGGCAACATGAAGTTCGCGCTGAACGGCGCGCTGACCATCGGCACGCTGGACGGCGCCAACGTGGAAATGCGCGAGAACGTGGGGCCGGAGAACATCTTTATCTTCGGCAACACGACGCCGGAGGTGGCGGACATCCGCGCGCACGGCTACCAGCCGCGCGACATCTACGAGCAGAACGCCGAGCTCAAGCGCGTGCTCGACGACATTCGCGACGGCGCGTTCTCGGCGGGCGAGCCGGCGCGCTACCAGGGCATCTACGACGCGCTGGTGAACTGGGGCGACCACTACCTGCTGCTGGCCGACTACGTGAGCTATGTGGCCAAGCAGGGCGAGGTGGACGCGCTGTACCGCGACTCGGACGCGTGGACGCGCAAGGCGATCCTGAACGTGGCGGGAATGGGCGCGTTCTCGTCGGACCGCACGATCGCGCAGTACGCGCACGAGATCTGGCACACCAAGCCGGTGGTGCTGGGCTGAGCCGCGACACGGGGCCTGCCGCGGTGGCGGCCTGCTGAACAGACTTTGACATTGCGTGGGGCCGCCAACGCCCTGAGAGGGATTTCCCATGACACGCTTTGCGATGAAGACTTTCACCATGGCACTGCTGGCCGCCTTCGCGCTGGGCCCCGCCGTCCATGCGCAGAAGAACACGCCGCAGGAGCGCACCTGGCGGCGCAACACCCAGGCGGGGCAGGAAGTGCGCATCTTCACCTACGTGCAGCACCGCTCGGATTGCTCCCAGGGCCCCGATCCGCGCATCACCCTGCGGACACCGCCCGCGCACGGCACCACGGCCGTGCGGCCGGACACCGTGGCCATCGGCCCCTCCCGGTTCGGTGCGACCGATTGCAGCGGCCGCTCGCTGTCAGGGCTGGGCATCTGGTTCGTGCCGGAGCCGGGGTTCAGCGGGAGCGACCAGTTCGACTACGACGTGCAGTTCACGAACGGGGTGGCACACGACACGGCAATGATCGAGGTCAAGCCCTGAGCCTTCAGGGCAGGCCGACGGCGCTCAGCGCTTGACGGGCTCGGTGGCGGGCGGCGGCGCGTCGGTCACGAAGCCGATGCGGCTCAGCCCCGCCTTGTTCGCGATGCCCATCAGCGCCACCACCTTGCCGTAGGGCACGGTCTGGTCGGCGCGCAGCTGCACCTCGGTGTCCTTGCTGTCGGCCGCGGCCTTCTCGAGGCGGGTGGCCAGTTCTTCGTCGGTCACGGGCTGGTCGTTGAAGAAGACCTTGCCCGCGGCATCGACCGCCAGGCTCACGAACTTGGGCGCGTCGTTGGGCTGGCCCGCGTCGGTCTGCGGCAGGTCGAGCTTGATCGAGCTGGCCATCAGCGGCGCGGTGATGATGAAGATCACCAGCAGCACCAGCATCACGTCGACCAGCGGCGTCACGTTGATGTCGGACAGCGGCCGCTGCGCGCCCGCGCCCATGGCACGCCCGCCGCCGCCGGCGCTGCTGCCCAGTGATGTGCGTCCGAAGGCCATGGTGCGCCGTGCCTTGCCTGCCTAAACCGGCATCGGCCGCGCGGGCGGCGGCGCTGGCGGTGCCGGCGGGGTGCCGAAGCTGCCCAGCAGGTCGTGCGCGAAGCCTTCGAGTTCCGCTTCGATGCGGCCGATGACGCGGCCGAACACGTTGTAGGCCAGCACTGCGGGAATGGCCACGGCCAGGCCGAAGGCCGTCATGACCAGCGCCTCGCCCACGGGGCCCGCCACCTTGTCGATGGTGAAGCCGCCGGTCTGGCCCGCAATGCCCGACAGCGCACCGTAGATGCCCCACACCGTGCCCAGCAGCCCGACGAAGGGCGCCGTGGCGCCGACGGTGGCAAGCACGATCTGGCCTGCCTGCAGCCGGCGCAGGGCGCCATGCAGGGCGTCGCGCAGGACGCGCGTGAGCCGCTGGTTGCGCTCGACCGTGGCGCCCAGCGTGCCATCGGGCGCGCTGGTGGCCACGCTCTTGATGGCAGACACGGCGGGCGAAACGAGCATGGCCTTGTCGAAGCCCTTGAGCTTCTGTTCGGCGTCGGCCAGAGTGGACGACTGCCAGAACGCAGCGATGCTGCGCAGCACGTCGCGCGTACCGCCGCGCAGCAGCCAGGCCTTCCAGAGAATGATGACCCAGCTCGCGATCGACATCGCAAGCAGCAGCGCGGCCACCGAACGGCTGACGCCGTCGCCATGGGTCAGCAGTTCCAGCACGCTCATCGGCGGTCCTTTTGTTTAGCGAAGACCCGGCATGTCTTCAGCGAAGACCGAGCACGTCGTACATGTCGAACAGGCCGGCGCGCTGCCCGGCCAGGAAGCGCACCGCGCGCAGGCTGCCCTGGGCGTAGGTGACGCGGCTCGACGACTTGTGGGTGATTTCGATGCGCTCGCCCGTGCCGGCGAACAGCACGGTGTGGTCACCCACGATGTCGCCGCCGCGGATGGCCGAGAAGCCGATGGTCGAGGGGTCGCGCTCGCCGGTGATGCCTTCGCGGGCGTACACGGCGCACTCCTTCAGGTCGCGGCCCAGCGCGTCGGCGATCACCTCGCCCATCTTGAGCGCGGTGCCCGAGGGTGCGTCGACCTTGTGGCGGTGGTGCGCCTCGATGATCTCGATGTCGTAGCCGCTCGACATGGCCTTGGCCGCCATTTCGAGAAGCTTGAAGGTGACGTTGACGCCCACGCTCATGTTGGGCGCCATCATGATCGCGATGTCTTTCGCGATCTCGGCGATCTCGGCCTTCTGCGCGTCGCTGAAGCCGGTGGTGCCGATGACCGCCTGCACGCCGAGTTCACGGCACACCGCGAGGTGCGCGAGCGTGCCTTCGGGGCGGGTGAAGTCGATGAGCACCTGCGCATCCTTCAGGCCGGCACGCAGGTCGGACACGATGGACACGCCGCTGTCGAAGCCCAGGAAGGCGCCGGCGTCGGTGCCCAGGGCCGGGCTGGCCGCGATGTCGAGTGCGCCGGCCAGGCGCAGGTCGGGCGCATTGCGCACGGCCTCGATCAGCATGTGGCCCATGCGGCCCGATGCGCCGGCAATGGCGATGCGGCGCGCGCCGGAAGCGGAAGGGGAGGAGGCGGAAGTGGATTCGGTCACGCGGATTCAGTCATGCAAAAACACGGGGAACACGGGACGGGCACTGCCTGGCTCGGCGGGCGCCGCCCGCTACGGCTGTCTGTCTGGCTGCTGGCGCGTTTCAGCGCGCGGCTTCGAGCGGGGGGTAGGCGGCCGGCAGTGGCGGGAGCGAAGCCTGCGCACCGGCGGTATCGCCCTTTTTCTCGTCCTTGGAAGGGGCGAACTTCTTGAGGTCGTCTTCCGACGCCTCGAGCGGGGGCACCTTGCCGGCTTTCTTGCGGGTGTCGAGCGTGGCGACGAAGTCCTCTTCGCTCGGCATCTCGTCGCCTTCGAAACGGTCCATCAGTTCGCCGTTGAAGAACACCGTCAGGCGGCGCTCCTGCGGGTCGACGCCCTGGCGGCGGATGGTGAACACGTAGTCCCAGCGGTTGTTGTGGAAAACGTCGCTCAGCAGCGAGGTGCCGAGGATTTCACGCACCTGCTGGCGCGACATGCCGGGCTTGAGCGCCGCAACCTGTTCCTTCGACACGAAATTGCCCTGCACCACTTCGACCTTGTAGGGCGTGACCGCGGACAGCGCGCTGCGCGTGCGATCGCTGAAACCGCTGCAGGCACCCAGGCAGAGCGTGGCGGCCACGGCGGCGACCAGCAGCCAGGAACGGCGTTGGAGAATGGCAGGCATGGGAGGAAAAGGGGGTAGCGATATGATCGGCCATTGTAGCGGCTGCCCCTTTTCCGGGGCCTTTGCCGCAGCCCAGGGCGCAGGAACCAACATGGCCAACATCGACGAACTCAAGAACACCGGCCTCAAGGCCACACTGCCACGGCTGAAGATCCTCGAGATCTTCCAGACCGGCAGCCAGCGGCACATGACGGCGGAAGACGTGTTCCGCGTGCTGCTCAACGAACGCTCCGACATCGGCCTGGCCACGGTCTATCGCGTGCTGACGCAGTTCGAGCAGGCCGGCATCCTGGAACGCAGCCATTTCGAGAGCGGCAAGGCAGTCTACGAACTGAACGAAGGCACGCACCACGACCACCTGATCTGCACCTCGTGCGGCAAGGTCGAGGAGTTCTACGACGCCGAGATCGAACGCCGCCAGCAGATGATTTCCAAGGACAAGGGCTGGATCCTGCAGGACCACGCCATGTCGCTCTACGGCCTCTGCGGAGACTGCGTCAAGCAACGCTGAAGCCGCGCGGTTGAAGCCGCGTCAATCCTGCCCGGTTTCCATCGCCTTGTGGTGGCGCGCCACGAAATCGGCGTAGGTGTCGATGCCGCGCAGCTGCAGGATCGAATTGCGCACCGCCGCCTCCACCAGCACGGCGATGTTGCGCCCCGCCACCACCTGGATGATCACCTTGCGCACCGGAATGCCCAGCACGTCCTGGGTGAGCGGCGCGGAAGGCATGCGCTCGTAGTCCCGCTCGAAGCTGTCGCGGCGCACCAGGTGCACGATGAGCTTGAGCCGCATCTTGCGGCGCACAGCCGTCTCGCCGAAGATCGCGCGGATGTCCAGTAGGCCGATGCCGCGCACCTCCAGCAGGTTGAGCAGCAGGTCGGGACAGCGCCCTTCGATGGTGTTCTGGTTGATGCGGTACAGGTCGACCGCGTCGTCGGCCACCAGGCCGTTGCCGCGCGAGATCAGCTCAAGCCCGAGCTCGCTCTTGCCCAGGCCCGACTCGCCCGTGATCATCACGCCCATGCCCAGGATGTCCATGAACACGCCGTGCATCGAGGTGCGCTCGGCGAAGTGCTTGGACAGGTAGGCGCGCAGCAGGTCGATCACGAACGCCGACGACTCGCGCGTGGCAAAGAGCGGCAATTGGGCGCGCTCGCAGATCGACAGCAGTTCGTCCGGCGCGGCCTGGCCGTCGGCCAGCACCAGCATCGGCGGCTCCAGCGTGACGATGCGCGCGATGCGCCGGGCGCAGTCCTCGGGGCTGCCACGCGTCAGGTAGGCCACCTCGCGGGCGCCCAGGATCTGCACGCGGTACGGGTGGATGTAGTTGAGGTAGCCGACCAGGTCGGCCGCCGATTGCGCGCGGCTGATGACCTCGGGGTCGAACTGGCGTTCTGACGCGCCAAGCCCTGCGAGCCATTCCCAACGGAGCGAGCCGCGGAACTCCTCGAACATGGCATCGGCGCTGATGACGGTCGGCTTCATGCGTTCAGGCACCGGCGCACGGGCGCCAGCATTGCGTTGGAGTGACGGAAAGAGCCGCGCAGCTTATCAGCAGCCGCGCGTGCCGACGCATGCGCTCAGGCGACTTGCGTGGATTGCCAGCCGGCAATGAGGCCGTGCAGCACGGCCGCGTCGGTACTGGACTTGATCTGTTCGCGCAGGCTGGCGTCGCTCAGCAGCTCGGCGATTTCAGACAGGATTTCGAGGTGCTTCTGCGTGGCCGCTTCGGGCACCAGCAGGAAGATCAGCAGCGCGACGGGTTGTTCGTCGGGTGCGTCGAAACCGATGGGGTTGGCCAGCTGGAACACGGCGGCCATCGGCGCCTTCAGGCCCTTGATGCGGCCATGCGGAATGGCAACGCCGTGGCCCAGGCCGGTGGAACCGAGGCGCTCGCGCGCAAACAGGCTGTCGGTGATCAGGGCGCGTCCCAGCCCATGAAGGCTTTCGAACAGAAGGCCAGCTTCTTCGAAAGCACGTTTCTTGCTGGTAGCGTCAACGCTCACAAGCACTTGGGCGGGCGGCAGGATGGACGCGAGGCGATTCATGGTGGGTGCAGAGCGGGGGCGATTATGCACCCGGTTGGTAAAAACCCCCAGTCCCTGTATTTACTTTTTATCTACATGTTGCCCGCAGGCCCCTTGGCGCCTGGGGCGCCTGCCAAAGCCCTTGCGTGACAGTCGGAAAACAAAAAGCCGCCCGGAGGCGGCTCTGTGAGTGGAGCGCGAGGCGCCCGATCTACATCAGGCGCTTGGGCGCCGCGTGATGGTGATCCTGCAGGCGGTCCTTGTGGCGCACGACCTGGCGGTCCAGCTTGTCGACCAGGTCGTCGACCGCGGCATAGAGATCAGCATGGCTCGATTCGGCGAACATGTCGCTGCCCTTGACGTGGATGTTGCATTCCGCCCTTTGGCGGCGTTCCTTTTCCTTCTGCTTTTCCACCGTGAGGATCACCTTCACATCGACCACCTGGTCGAAATGCCGGGTGATCCGGTCCAGCTTGCTCGTGACATAGGTCCGCAAGGCAGGTGTGACGTCGAGGTGATGGCCGCTGATCGTCAAATTCATGAATGACCTCCTGGAATTGACGGTTGGGGAAATGACCGCGCTCCGGAATGAAGCGTGGCCGGGGGAACTGGTGTGCGTGGGAGAGAGGGGGAAGAAAGAGAAATAGGACAGGAATTGAAGCGGTCGATTCACTATGCCCAAGCTGTCACGGGATTGCAATACCAGGGCTGCCCGCGGCGCAGCACGGTTTTAGCGCAGCTTTTCACATGCTCATCAATCCATAGCAATGCAAGCGCGCGGCGCAGGCCTCGCCGGCTTTTTGCGCAGATGTGTGTCAGGGCGAAAAACCCGGTGACCCTGCCGCCGGCAGGGCCAGCCGGCTTCAGCGCCAGGCCGCGCGCATCCGGTTGCGCAGGTCGATCACCGCGCTCGGCGGCGGCACCGCCGGCGGACGTTCCGGCGGGGGCGGCCAGGTCTGCTGCTCGAAGTCTGCGAGGTCGGCGTCGGCGATGAAGCGCGTGCGGTTGGCGTACAGGTGGCGGTCGCCGCGCGCCGCCTGCTGCGTGATGTGGAAGCGTTGCGGCACCAGCAGGTGCAGGTGGTCGCGCGCCCGCGTCATGGCCACGTAGAGCAGCCGGCGCTCTTCCTCCAGCTCTTGCGCGCCCTGCGCCACGTCGGCCGGCATGCAGCCGTCGACCACGTTGAGCACGTGCACCGAATTCCATTCCTGCCCCTTGGCCGAATGGATGGTCGAGAGGATCAGGTAGTCCTCGTCGAGCAGCGGCGGGCCCGGGCGGTCGCTGGTGGCCTCGGGCGGATCGAGCGTGAGTTCGGTCAGGAAGCGCTCGCGCGAGCCGTACCCCGCGGCCAGCCGCGCCAGCTGCTCGACGTCGGCGCGCCGCACGCCGGAGGTGTCTTCGTACAGCCGCTCCAGGTGCGGCAGGTACCAGTTCATCGCCACCTCCACATCGGCCGGCCAGGGCAGCGACGGCGCGCGCAGGGCGGCATACGCGTCGGCGAACTCGGCCCACTGCGCGCGGGCGGCGGAAGGCGGCACGAAGTCGCGCACCGCCGCCGCCGGGTCGGCCGCCTTGTCCATGGCGTCGAGCAGCCGCGCTCCCGTGGCGGGCCCGATGCCCGGAATGAGCTGGGTCACGCGAAAGCCCGCCATGCGCCCGCGCGGGTTCTGCGCAAAGCGCAGCACCGCGAGCAGGTCTTTCACGTGCGAGGCTTCCAGGAACTTGAGTCCGCCGAACTTCACGAACGGAATGTTGCGCCGCGCCAGCTCCAGCTCGAGCCCCGCGCTGTGCGACGAGGTGCGAAACAGCACCGCCTGCGACTTCAGCGCCAGCCCGCCCTCGCGGTGCGCCAGCACCTTGTCGGCCACCCAGCGCGCCTGCCCCGCTTCGTCGGCCACGAGCACCAGCATCGGCTTGCCGGCGGAGGGCTTGTCGGTCCACAGCGTCTTGGCGTGGCGCTCGGCCGCCTGCGCGATCACGCGGTTCGACACGTCGAGGATCGGCTGCGTCGAGCGGTAGTTGCGCTCCAGCGTGACCACGCGTGCGGCCTGCGTGAACTGCGAGGGAAAGTCGAGGATGTTGCGCACCGTGGCGCCGCGGAACGAGTAGATCGACTGCGCGTCGTCGCCCACCACCGTCACGCCGCGCCCGTCGGGCTTGAGCCCCAGCAGGATCGACGCCTGCAGCAGGTTCGTGTCCTGGTATTCGTCGATCAGCACATGGTCGAAGCGTGCGCCCATCTGCGCGGCCAGCGCGGGCTCGGCGGCCATTTCGGCCCAATAGAGCAGCAGGTCGTCGTAGTCGAGCACGTTCTGCTGCTGCTTGGCCTCGACGTACGCGCCGAACAGCTTCTTGAGCTCGGCCTCCCACTCGGCGCACCAGGGAAAGGACTCCTTGAGCACCTGCGCCAGCGGCGCGCGCGTGTTCACGCAGCGCGAATAGATCGACAGGCAGGTGCCCTTGCGCGGAAAGCGGTTCACGGTGGACGACAGCCCGAGCTCATGGCGCACCAGCCCCATCAGGTCTTCGGCGTCGCCGCGGTCGTGGATGGTGAAGTTCTCGTCCAGCCCGATCTGTGGGGCGTATTCGCGCAGCAGCCGCGCGCCGATGCCGTGGAAGGTGCCGGCCCATGGCAGCACGGGCGGCGCTTCGGACTTCAGCCCGAGCACCCTGGCCAGGACCTGCCCGGCGCGGCGCTCCATTTCCTGCGCGGCCCGGCGCGAGAAGGTCAGCAGCAGCAGGCGCTGCGGATCCACGCCGCCGGCGATGAGGTGCGCCACGCGGTGCGCCAGCGTGCTGGTCTTGCCCGAACCGGCGCCGGCAATGACGAGCAGCGGCCGTTCGTCGCGTTCGACGACATGGGTATCGGCCTCGCCGATGGCGGCGCCCACGCCATGCTCGACCGCCGCACGCTGCGCCTCGTTGAGTGTCGACAGTGCGGCGGCCAGGCGCTCGGCCTGGGTCTTCGGCGCGGCGGGAAAAGCAAGGGGCGCAGCGGTCTGCATGCGCCCGACTTTACTGTATGTCCGTCCAGTTCGACCGGCGGCCGTCATATGGCCGGTGACATAATCGCGGCTCGCTGCAACCGGAGATTCTTCCCATGGAAACCGCCCCGTCTCGGCAGCTTTCAACTCCCTTTCACTGACCCGCTTTTCGCGCGCGTCGGGCCCGGGAATTGAAAGCGCCCCTGCCCCTCCCCCGCCCCACGTTTCAGTCAGTCATACCCGGGAGTGAGCCCATGCTCAACATCTTTACGCTCGCCAACGGCCGCCTCGTCCAGGAAGAGATCGAGTCGCTCGAAGAGCTCTCCAAGTTCCACCCGATCTGGGTCGACCTCGAGTCGCCCACGCTCGAAGAGAAGCGCTGGATCAAGCAGTACTACGGCCTGTCGATTCCCGAAGACGCGATGGACGAGGACATCGAGGAATCGGCCCGCTTCTACGAAGAAGACAACGGCGAACTGCACATCCGCTCCGACTTCCTGATCGACGACGACGAAGACCCGCGCACCGTGCGCGTGGCCTTCATCCTGAACCAGCACAACACCGACCTGCGCAGCCGCGGCGTGCTGTTCTCGATCCACGACGAGGACGTGCCCGTGTTCCGCCTGCTGCGCATGCGCGCGCGCCGCGCGCCGGGGCTGATCGAAGACGCGAAAGAAGTGATGCTCAAGCTCTTCGACGCCGACGCCGAGTATTCGGCCGACACGCTGGAGAACATCTACGACGAGCTCGAAGTGGCCGGCAAGAAGGTGCTCTCGGGCAACGTCAGCGACGAGCTGGCCGGCGAGGTGCTCGGCGCCATTGCGCGGCAGGAAGACTTGAACGGGCGCATCCGCCGCAACGTGATGGACACGCGCCGCGCCGTGAGCTTCATGATGCGCAGCAAGATGCTCAACGCCGAGCAGTTCGAGGAAGCGCGCCAGATCCTGCGCGACATCGAGTCGCTGGACAACCACACGGCCTTCCTGTTCGACAAGATCAACTTCCTGATGGATGCGACCGTCGGTTTCATCAACATCAACCAGAACAAGACCATCAAGATCTTCTCGGTGGCCAGCGTGGCGCTGCTGCCGCCCACCTTGATCGCGAGCATCTACGGCATGAACTTCAAGTTCATGCCCGAGCTCGACTGGGCCATGGGCTACCCCTACGCCATCGTGCTGATGGCGGCCAGCGCGCTGGTGCCGATGTGGTACTTCCGCCGGCGCGGCTGGCTCAAGTAGCCGCGCTGTCTTAAGAAGGCAGCGTGGCCAGCCACGCGCCGACCAGCGCCAGGCTGTAGCGGCTCGCGACCACGGCGACGAAGCGCGCGAAGTCGCCATGCGCCGCGTCGTCGGCCCGGTCGGAAATCGTGCGCATCGCCGCGAAGGGCACGCCGTAGTCGTGGCACACCTGCGCCACCGCCGCGCCTTCCATCTCGACGGCCAGCGCGTCGGGCAGCTCGCGCTGCAGCGCCGCGCTCTCGGCCGTGGTCGACACGAAGCGGTCGCCGCTCACCAGCAGGCCGCGATGCACCTTCGGCGACGACAGGCCGAACTCGTCGACGCCGGCGTGCCCGATCAACGCCACCGGGTCGCGCAGCACGCCCGTGGCGACATCCGACAGCGCGTCGCTGATCGCAGCGTCCGCCGCAAAGCGCGACAGGCCCATCAACGGCACCTCGTGCTTCGGAAAGATCGGCGAGGCGTCCATGTCGTGCTGCAGCAGTTCGGTCGCCACCACCACGTCGCCCACGTTCACGCCCGGCGCCAGCCCACCCGCCACACCGGTGAACACGATGGCCCGCACGCCGAAGCGCTCCAGCAGCACCGTGGCCGTGACCGCCGCCGCGACCTTGCCGATGCGCGACAGCACCGCCACCACCGGCTGGCCGTGCAGGTGACCGACCCAGAAGTCGCGCCCCGCGACACGCACGCGCTGTTCGTCGGGCATCTGCGCGAGCAGCGCGCCCAGCTCCTCATGCATGGCCGCAACGATGGCGACGGGTGCGGCCATGGCTTATTTCATGTCCACGCCGTAGAAGGTGTGGCGTCCGAAGGGGCTCAGCTTGAAGTCGACCACTTCCTTGCGCACCGGCTTCAGCTGCACCGCGTGCGCGATGGTGAACCATGGCGCCTGCTCCTTGAAGATGACCTGCGCCTTCTTGTAGAGCGCATCTCGGTCGGCCTGCTTGGTGGTGCTCTTGGCCTTCACGACGAGGTCTTCGTACGGCTGGTAGCAGAACTTCGACACGTTGCTGCCGCTGGCCGACTTGGCCGAGGCGCAGCCCAGCAGCGTGTACAGGAAGTTGTCCGGGTCGCCGTTGTCGCCGGTCCAGCCCATCATGCCCATCTGGTGCTCGCCGGCCTGCAGGCGCTTGCGGTACTCGCCCCACTCGAAGCTCTTGATCTCGGCCTTCACGTTGATCTTGGCCAGGTCGGCCTGCATCAGCTCGGCGATGCGCTTGGCGTTCGGGTTGTACGGGCGCTGCACGGGCATGGCCCACAGGTCGGTGGAGAAGCCGTCGGGGAAGCCGGCCTGCGCCAGCAGCTTCTTCGCGGCCTCGGGGTCGTACGGGTCGTCCTTCACCGCGTCGTTGTAGGACCACATGCTCGGCGGAATCGGGTTCTTCGCGGCCACGCCGGTCGACAGGTACACGCCGTCGATGATGGCCTTCTTGTTGATCGCCATGCTCACGGCCTTGCGCACGCGCACGTCGTCGAAGGGCTTCTTGGTGGTGTTGAACGACAGGTAGCCCACGTTCAGGCCGGGCTGCTCCAGCACCTGCACGTTCGGGTCCTTGCGGATCGCGTCGAGGTCGGCCGGGTTGGGGTACGGCATGACGTGGCATTCACCCTTCTGCAGCTTGGCCCAGCGCACCGAGGCATCGGGCGTGATCGCGAACACGAGGTCGTCGATCTTCGCCTTGCCGCCCCAGTACTGCGGGAAGGCCTTGAAGCGGATGATGGCGTCCTTCTGGTACTGCACCAGGTAGAACGGGCCGGTGCCGATCGGGTCCTGGTCGACCTTCTCGGGCGTGCCGGCCTTCAGCATGGCGATGGCGTATTCCTTCGACTGGATGCCCGCGTACTGCATGGCCAGGT
This sequence comes from Variovorax sp. AC103, assembly GCF_979254005.1. Classification (NCBI taxonomy): domain Bacteria; kingdom Pseudomonadati; phylum Pseudomonadota; class Betaproteobacteria; order Burkholderiales; family Comamonadaceae; genus Variovorax; species Variovorax sp. AC103. The sequence continues at coordinate 19,124 of NZ_CEEDFC010000034.1, forward strand.
TCGCGAGGAACGGCGCCTCGGGCTGGTTGAGCACGATCTTCACCGTGTAGTCGTCCACGCGGTCCACCGTCTTCAGCAGCTTGGGCATGCCCATGTCGTTGAAGTACGAGTGGTTCTGGCTCGTGACCTTGAAGAAGGGGTCGCTCTCCTTCCACTGGCGCTCGAGCATGAAGATGAAGTCGTCGGCGTTGAAGTCGCGCGTGGGCTTGAAGCTCTTGCTGGTGGTGTGCCACTTCACGCCCTTGCGCAGGTGGAAGGTGTACTGCGTGCCGTCGGCGGAGATGTCCCACTTCTCGGCCAGGCCCGGCACGACCTTGGTGCCGCCGCGCTCGAACTCGACGATGGTGTTGTAGACCTGCGTGGTCACGTCGAACGAGGTGCCGGTGGTGTTCATGCCGGGGTAGAAGTTCTCGGGGCTGCCCTCGGAGCAATACACCAGCGTCTTGGCGGACACGGCGCCACAGGCCAGGGTCAGGGCCGCGAGCGCTGTCGGCGCCAGGAGCGCCAGGCTTCGTGAGCGGCGCGAAACAGTGGACTGGGTCGTCATGTGGACTCCTTGAGACACGGTTGAGAAAACGGGGAACAGGCGACGGCTAGAGGCTCGCCGCCATCGGGACATCGGCGCGCACCACCGGTACGCCATCGAGAAACTTCTCCGAGAAGTGGCAGGCCACCATCCGCTCGTCGAGCATGCGCGGCAGCGGCCGCTCTTCGCGGCAACGCGGCGCCACGTGCGGACAGCGCGTGTTGAACACGCAGCCCGTGGGTGGATCCAGCGGCGACGGCAACTCGCCCTTGAGCACGATGCGCTGGCTGCTCAGCCCCGGCGTCGAGGCCAGCAGCGCCTGCGTGTACGGGTGCAGCGGCCGCGCGAAAATGCGCGACTTCGGACCCTGCTCCACCGCATGGCCCAGGTACATCACGAGCACGTCGTGCGCGATGTGGCGCACCACGCCGAGGTCGTGCGAGATGAAAAGGTAAGCCAGCCCGAGCTCGGCCTGCAGGTCGGCCAGCAGGTTCAGCACCTGCGCCTGGATCGACACGTCGAGCGCCGACACCGGCTCGTCGGCCACCAGCAGGCGCGGCGAGAGCATCAGCGCGCGCGCAATGGCAATGCGCTGGCGCTGGCCGCCGGAGAACATGTGCGGGTAGCGGTTGGCGTACTCGGGCCGCAGGCCCACGCGCGCGAGCATGTCGCGGGCCTTGGCGGCGCGCTCTGACTTGCTCAGGCTGGTGTTGATGGCCAGCGGGTCTTCGAGCACCGCCGAGATCTTCTTGCGCGGATTGAGCGAACCGTACGGGTTCTGGAACACCAGCTGCACGGCCTGGCGCAACTCGCGCCTGCGGTCCTGCGGCGGGTTTACCGCATCGGCGCCGACCAGCGTGAGCTGGCCCGCCGTGGGCTTTTCGATCAACGCGACCATGCGCGCCAGCGTCGACTTGCCGCAGCCCGACTCGCCGACCACGGCCAGCGTACGGCCGCGCTCGATGCGAAAAGAGATGTCGCCCACCGCACGCAGGTGCGCCGGCGCGCGGAACATGCCTCGGCGGATGTCGTAGGTGCGCTGGAGGTTTCGGGCTTCGACCACCACGTCGGTGGGTGCCTCGCTCATGGCACCGCCTCCGCGACCTGCTGCCGCGGCGGGTCTTGCGCGATGGCCGCCATGCGGCCCGGCTCGCCGAGCGGAAAGTGGCAGCGCACCTGGGCCTGTGTCCCGGCGCCCTGCCACTCGCGCAACGCCGGTCGCACCTGGCAGGCGCGCTCGGTCACGTAGCCGCAGCGCGGCGCGAACAGGCACCCCGCAGGCCGGTCGTGCACGCCCGGCACCACGCCGCTGATGGTGGCCAGCCGCCCCTCGGGCGCGGCGCGTTCGGGCAGCGCGGCCAGCAGCGCCTCGGTGTACGGATGCTGAGGCGACGCGAAGAGGCGATCCACGCGCTGGTGCTCCATCACCTGCCCCGCGTACATCACGGCGATGCGCTGCGCCATCTCGCTCACCACGCCCATGTTGTGCGTGATGAGCACCAGCGCCATGCCGCGCTCCTTCTGCAGGTCGCGCAACAGGTCGAGAATCTGCGCCTGGATGGTCACGTCGAGCGCGGTGGTGGGCTCGTCGGCGATCAGCAGGCGCGGGTTGCAGGCGATGGCCATGGCGATCATCACGCGCTGGTTCATGCCGCCCGACAGCTGGTGCGGGTAGCTGCCCAGGCGCGACGACGCAGCCGGAATGCCCACCTGCTCCAGCAGCTCGGTCGCGCGCTTCTTCGCTTCTCGCTTGTCGAGCTTCAGGTGCAGCCGCAGCGTCTCCATCAGCTGGAAGCCGATGGTGAAGCAGGGGTTGAGGCTGGTGGTCGGCTCCTGGAAGATCATCGCGACCTCCTTGCCGACCAGCGTGCGGCGCGCCTTGTCGGAGATGCCGAGCAGCTCCTTGCCGGCGAAGCGCATGTGGTCCGCGCGCACGCGGCCCGGAAAGCCGACGAGGCCCATCAGCGCCATCATCGTCACGCTCTTGCCCGAGCCCGATTCGCCGACGATGCCGAGCACCTCGCCTTCCTCGAGCGTGAGGCTCACGCCGTCGACCGCATGCAGCACGCCGCCTTGCGTGGGAAATTCCACATGCAGATCCTTGATGTCCAGCAAAGGCATGTCAGCGGCTCCGGCCCGAAAGGCCTGTTCCAGGAACACCGCGGAACCGGCTTTGCCGGGCCGCCGGGGTTGTCCCCTGCAAGGGCGAAGGAGGCCACACGAAGTGGGCAAGCCTGGGGGTGTGCTTCATGCTAGCGCTTGAGCTTGGGGTCGAGCGCGTCGCGCAGTCCGTCGCCCAGCAGGTTGAAGGCCAGCACGGCAGCAAGAATCGCCAGGCCTGGAAAGGTCACGACCCACCATGCGCGCAGCACGAACTCGCGCGCATCGGCGAGCATGGTTCCCCATTCGGGCGACGGTGGCTGCGCACCGAGGCCGATGAAGCCCAGCGCCGCCGCGTCGAGGATGGCGGTCGAGATGCCGAGCGAGGCCTGCACGATCAATGGCGCGGCGCAGTTGGGCAACACCTCGCGGAACATCAGGCGCAGCGTGCCGGCGCCGCTCACGCGTGCGGCGGTCACGTAGTCGCGCGACACCTCGGCGATGACGGCTGCGCGCGTGATGCGCACGTAGTGCGGCAACACCACGATGGCCACGGCGACCATTGCGTTGATGAGTCCCGGCCCGAGGATCGCCACAATCACGATGGCCATCAGCAGGCTCGGCATGGTGAGGACGATGTCCATCAGCCTCATGATCGCGATCTCGAGCACGCCGCGGAAAAAGCCCGCGACCAGCCCGAGCACCACGCCCACGACCACCGAGATCGCCACCACCGCGACGCCGATCGACAGCGACAGCCGTGCGCCGTACATCAACCGCGAGAGGATGTCGCGCCCGATGGCGTCGGTGCCCAGCAGGTAGCTCACGGAGCCGCCCTGCTGCCACGCAGGCGGCAGCAGGAAGACGGCGCTGTTGGTTTCGTTGGGCGCGTGCGGCGCGATCCACGGCGCGAACAGCGCGACCAGCAGCAGCACGGCGATGGTGACCAGCCCGATGACCGCGCCGCGGTTGGCGGAGAAGGCCGTCCAGAACTCGCGCCAGGGTCCGGGCGGTGCGGCGCTCTTGGCGCCGGCGGAGACTGCGTGTGTCGTTGCCATGAGCTCAGTGCCCGATGCGCGGGTTGATGACGCCGTAGGCCACGTCCACCAGCAGGTTAACGAGCATCACGAGGCCGCCCAGCAGCAGCATGCCGCCCTGCAGCACCGGGTAGTCGCGCCGGCCGATGGCTTCGATGAGCCACTTGCCGACACCGGGCCAGGAGAAGATGGTCTCGGTGAGGATCGCACCCGTGAACAGCACGCCCACCTGCAGCCCGATGACGGTGACCACCGGAATCAGCGCGTTGCGCAGCGCATGCAGCCCCACCACCCGAAAGCGCGACAGGCCCTTGGCGCGCGCGGTGCGGATGTAGTCCTCGCCCAGCACCTCGAGCATGGCCGAGCGCGTCATGCGCGCTATCACCGCGAGCGGCACGGTGCCCAGCACGATGGCCGGAAGAATGAGGTGGTGCAGCGCCGACCAGAAAGCGTCGGTGTCGCCGGCGCGCAGCGAGTCGATGAGCAGGAAGCCGGTCTCGGGCTCGATGAAGTACTGCACCGCGATGCGGCCCGACACCGGCGTCCATCCGAGCTGCACCGAGAAGAACAGGATGAGCAGCAACCCCCACCAGAAGATGGGCATCGAGTAGCCGGTGAGCGACGTCGCCATCACGCCGTGGTCGAAGATGGAGTTGCGCCGCACCGCGGCAAGAATGCCCGCGGGCAGTCCCAGCAGCAGCGCGAAAAGAATGGCGCACACCGCGAGTTCCATGGTGGCCGGGAACAGCGCGAGGAACTCGCTCATCACCGTGTCCTGCGTGATGATCGACTTGCCCAGGTCGCCATGCAGCACGCGGCCGATATAGATGCCGTACTGCACGATCACGGGCTTGTCGAAGCCGTAGGCCGCGCGCAGCTGGGCATGGCGCTCGGGGTCGATGCCGCGCTCGCCGGCCATCGTCTCGATGGGGTCGCCCGGCACCAGCCGGATGAGAAAGAAGGCGAGCAGCGTCATGCCGATGAAGGTCGGCACCAGCAGGCTCACACGGGTCAGGAGGAATCGAAGCATCGACCCGCGAATATGCAAGATCGATGCCGCAGCCCTACCCGGGCCGAACCCTTAGCCCAAGGCTACTTCTTGGTGTCGCGCAGCTCGCGGCGAAGGATCTTGCCGACCGGCGTCTTCGGCATGTCGGTACGAAACTCCACAATTCGCGGCTGCTTGTAACCCGTAAGGTTTGCTCTGCAGTATTCGCGCACCTGCGCTTCGGTGAGCGAGGGGTCTTTCTTGACGATGACGAGCTTCACGCCCTCGCCGGTCTTCTCGTCGGGCACACCGACCGCGGCGCATTCGAGCACGCCCGGAATCAGTGCGACCACGTCCTCGATCTCGTTCGGGTATACGTTGAAGCCCGACACCAGGATCATGTCCTTCTTGCGGTCGACCACCTTGAAGTAGCCGCGCTCGTCGACCACGCCGATGTCGCCGCTCTTGAAGTAGCCGTCGGGCGTCATGACCTTGGCCGTCTCGTCGGGGCGCTGCCAGTAGCCGGCCATGACCTGCGGGCCCTTGATGGCGATCTCGCCGCGCTCGCCGGCCGGCACCTCGTTGCCCTCGTCGTCGAGCAGCTTGAGCCAGGTGTTGGGCAGCGGCAGGCCGATGGTGCCGGTGTAGGCCGTGCTGTTGGTCGGGTTGCAGGTGGTCGAGGGCGAGGTCTCGGACAGGCCGTAGCCTTCGCAAATGGAGCACCCGGTCTTCTCGAGCCAGAGCTTGGCGACCGCGGACTGCACCGCCATGCCGCCGCCCACCGAGATCTTGAGGTTCTTCCAGTTGACGGTGTTGAAGTCGGGGTGGTTCGCCAGCCCGTTGAACAGCGTGTTGACGGCAGGGAAGCTGTGGATGGTGTGCTTCGACAGTTCCTTCAGCACGCCCGCGAGGTCGCGCGGATTCGGGATGAGGATCAGCTTGCCGCCCGTGCGCATGTTCAGCATCATGCCGACCGTGAACGCGAAGATGTGATACAGCGGCAGCGCGCACACGCTGGTGGGCTGCTCGCCGGCCGGCACCTTGTTCATGGCCGGCTCGTTCCACGCCTCGGACTGCAGCACGTTGGCGATCACGTTGCGATGCAGCAGCACGGCGCCCTTGGACACACCCGTGGTGCCGCCGGTGTACTGCAGCACCGCCACGTCGTCAGGGCCGATGGCCACCGGCTTGGGCGACGCACTCGCGCCCTTGTCGAGCGCGTCGTTGAAGCGCACCGCGCCCGGCAGGCTGAACTGCGGCACCAGCTTCTTCACGTTGCGCACCACGTAGTTGACGATCGCGCCCTTCAGGAAGCCGAGGCGGTCGCCCATCGAGGCCAGCACGATGTGCTTGATCGGCGTGGCCGCAATGCATTGCTGCAACGTGGTGCCGAAGTTCTCCATGATGACGATCGCCTTCGCGCCCGAGTCCTTGAGCTGGTGCTCGAGCTCGCGCGGCGTGTACAGCGGGTTCACGTTGACCAGGATCAGGCCCGCGCGCAGGATGGCCGCCACCGCAATGGGGTACTGCGGGCAGTTGGGCATCATCGCGGCGACGCGGTCGCCCTTGGCGAGGCCCAGTCCCTGCAGGTAGGCCGCGAAGGCCCTGCTCTGCTTGTCCGTCTCGGCGTAGCTGATGTCCTTGCCCATGAAGCTGTAGGCCGTGCGGTCGGCGTACTTCTTGAAGCTCTCTTCCATGAGCGCGACCAGCGAGGGGTACTGCGAGGCATCGATATCTGCGGGCACACCCTGTGGGTAGCTGCTGAGCCAGGGACGGTCGGTCATTGGGGTTGTCTCCTCCGGAGTCGGACAGTTGAAAACGAAAACGGCGCACGAGGTGGCGCCGCGAAGACTCGCCCGCGTGGCGGGCGTGGACCTTCGGCCTATTCGATGGCCTTGCCCATATCTTCCACTACTTTTTTAGCATCGCCAAAGACCATCATGGTCTTGTCCATGTAGAAGAGCTCGTTGTCCAGGCCGGCATAACCGGCGGCCATGGAGCGCTTGTTGACGATGACGGTCTTGGCCTTGTAGGCCTCCAGGATGGGCATGCCGTAGATCGGGCTGCCCTTGGTGTGCGCGGCCGGGTTCACCACGTCGTTGGCGCCCAGGATGATCGCCACGTCGACCTGGCCGAATTCGCCGTTGATGTCTTCCATCTCGAAGACCTGGTCGTACGGCACCTCGGCCTCGGCCAGCAGCACGTTCATGTGCCCGGGCATGCGGCCCGCCACCGGATGGATGGCGTACTTCACGATGATGCCCTTCTCGGTGAGCTTGGCCGCAAGCTCCTTCACCGCATGCTGCGCGCGTGCCACCGCCAGGCCGTAGCCCGGCACGATCACCACCGTCTCGGCGTTGCCGAGCACGAAGGCCGCGTCGTCGGCGCTGCCGGTCTTCACGGGGCGCTGCTCCTTGGCCGCACCGCCGGTCGTGGCCGCCTCGCCGCCGAAGCCGCCCAGGATCACGTTGAAGAACGAGCGGTTCATGGCCTTGCACATGATGTAGCTCAGGATCGCGCCCGAGCTGCCCACCAGGCTGCCCGCCACGATCAGCATCGCGTTGTTCAGGCTGAAGCCGATGCCCGCGGCCGCCCAGCCCGAATAGCTGTTGAGCATCGACACCACCACCGGCATGTCGGCCCCGCCGATGGGGATGATGATGAGCACGCCCATCACGAAGGCCAGCGCCAGCATCGCGAAGAACGCCGTCCAGCTCTCGGTGGCCACGAACAGCAGGCCAAGTGCCACGGTCAGGAGGCCCAGCACCAGGTTGAGCATGTGCTGGCCCTTGAACTGCACGGGCGCGCCCTGGAACAGCCGGAACTTGTACTTGCCGCTGAGCTTGCCGAAGGCGATGACCGAGCCGCTGAAGGTGACGGCGCCGATGGCCGCGCCCAGGAACAATTCGAGCCGGTTGCCGTAGGGAATGGCGTAGCGCACGAAGCCGTCGAGCAGCACGGCGCCGTCGGGCGTGTTCGCGCCGATGATCGCGGCCACGGGTGCGGCCGTGATGCCGAAGGCCCAGGGCTCGGCCACGGCGGCCACGCCGATGAACACCGCCGCCAGGCCGATCATGCTGTGCATGAAGGCGACCAGCTCGGGCATCTTGGTCATCTCGACCTTGTTCGCCATGAAGGCGCCCAGGCCGCCGCCGACCACCACCGCCGCCAGCACGTAGGCGATGCCGGTGCCGAAGTCGACGTTCAGCGAGCGTGCCTGCCCGTGGATCAATGCGATGGTCGTCAGCACGGCGATCGCCATGCCGGTCATGCCGAAGACGTTGCCGCGGATGGACGTGGTGGGATGGCTCAGGCCCTTCAGGGCCTGGATGAAGCAGACGCTGGCCACCAGGTACAGCAGCGTGACGAGGTTCATGCTCACTTGGAAGCTCCCTCTTCAGCCTTCGGTGCGGCAGTCTTCTTTTCTTTCTTCTTGAACATCTCCAGCATGCGCCGGGTGACCAGGAAGCCGCCGAAGACGTTCACCGCGGCCAGCGCCACGGCCAGCACGCCCATGGTCTTGCCCAGCGGCGTGGTGGTGAGCGCGGCCGCGAGCATGGCGCCCACGATGACGATGGCCGAGATGGCGTTGGTCACGGCCATCAGCGGCGTGTGCAGCGCGGGCGTGACGGTCCACACCACGTGGTAGCCCACGTAGATGGCCAGCACGAAGATGATCAGGTTGATGACGGTATGGGAAACGGGATCCATGGTTCTTCTCCTCGCGTGATCGCTTGTTTGAGCGCTTACTTCCTGGTGACCTGGCCGTCCTGCGTCATGCGACAGGCAGCGACGATGTCGTCCTCGAGGTCGATCTTCAGCGCACCTTCCTTGGTGACGATCAGCTTGAGGAAGTCGAGCACGTTGCGCGCATAGAGCGCCGAGGCATCGGCCGCCACCAGCGCGGCGAGGTTGGTCTCGCCCACGATGGTCACGCCGTGCTTGACCACCGTCTTGTCGGCTTCGGAGAGCGGGCAATTGCCGCCCACGCCGTCCGCGCCCTTGCCGGCGGCGATGTCGACGATCACCGAACCGGGCTTCATGGCCTTGACCATGTCCTCGGTGATGAGCGTGGGCGCGGCGCGCCCGGGAATGAGCGCGGTGCTGATGACGATGTCGGCCAGCGCCACGCGCTTGGCCACCTCGACCTGCTGGCGCGCCAGCCAGCTCGCGGGCATGGGCTTGGCGTAGCCGCCCACGCCGACGGCAGCTTCTTTTTCTTCATCGGTGTCGTAGGAGACCTCGATGAACTTGCCGCCGAGCGACTCGATCTGCTCCTTGACGCTCGGGCGCACGTCGGAGGCTTCGATGACTGCCCCCAGGCGCTTGGCCGTGGCAATGGCCTGCAGGCCCGCCACGCCCACGCCCAGGATGACGACACGCGCGGCCTTCACGGTGCCGGCGGCGGTCATGAGCATCGGGAAGAAGCGCTGGTACTTGTCCGCCGCGATCATCACGGCCTTGTAGCCGGCGATGTTGGCCTGCGACGAAAGCACGTCCATGCTCTGGGCGCGGGTGGTGCGCGGCGCGGCTTCGAGGGCGAAGCCGGTGACGCCGGCCGATGCCAGGCGCTGCAGGCCGGCCGCGTCGAAGGGGTTGAGCATGCCGATGACGACAGCGCCGCTTTTCAGCAGCGGGGTCTCGGCGTCGGTCGGCGTGCGCACCTTGAGCACCATGTCGGCGGAGAAGGCACCTGTTCGATCGGTGATCTCCGCGCCGGCGGCCTGGTAGGCGGCATCGGTGACGCTGGCGGCAATGCCGGCCCCCGCCTGTACACGCACCGCATGTCCCGAGGCGACCAGCTTCTTCACGGTCTCGGGTGTAACGGCCACTCGGGTTTCGCCAACCAGTGTCTCGGCAGGCACGCCTATCAGCATAGAGATCTCCTCGAAACAAGGGGGGCACACGGAACGCGCGCAGAGCTTACAGCAAGATTACAGGCGCGCGGTGTCGCCTGAACGCTGTGCCGAATCGCGCTGCCAGCGCCGGTGGATGCTGCGAAGCATGCTATTTAATTAATAGCAAATACAGCGGTTCGGCAGCCCGTGTGACAGAGGCGATGCATCGTTGGATCCGAAAACCGCCAAAACGCCAAGCCACCGATCGGATGACCCGATCCGAACCTCAATTGCAAACTCCATTTGTATGCAACTGTTGTCAATTGCTTCGAGCACACTTTTTAAATTCTTCATTTGCGTGCAGTAGTTGCAATCCTGAAAATCTGGCCCGGTCGCAGATAGATACACTTCGAATCAAATCGCCTGTTCATGGAGACTGGCGAAGGGAGGAAGAAGAGGGATGAAATGCGTATCGCTGTACTCGACGATGGCCCGGATCAACTCGCGCTGATTCATCAAATCATGGCAACACTCGGACACGAGTGCCATCTGTTCGCGGAAGGGCGAAAACTGCTGCAGGCCTTGCGCCGCCAGACTTACGACTTCCTGATACTCGACTGGGGCCTGCCGGACATGCCCGGCCCCGACGTGGTGAAAACCATCCGCCGCGACCTCAAGAGCCGGCTCCCCATTCTTTTCGTGACCGACCGCTGCGACGAGGCCGACATGGTCGAGGGCCTCAATGCCGGCGCCGACGATTTCATGGCCAAGCCCGTTCGCGCCGGCGAACTCGAGGCCCGCATCAATGCGCTGCTGCGCCGCTCCTACCCGGCGCGCCACGAGGCCGAGCTGGTTTTCGGCCCCTATCACTTCTATCCGCCTTCGCGCGTGCTGAAGTTTCGGGGCAAGCAGGTCGAACTGAAGAACCGCGAGTACGAACTCGCGCTGTTCCTGTTCCAGAACCTCGGCCGGCTGCTCTCCCGGGCGCACCTGCACGAGGCCGTCTGGGGGCTGGGCGTCGAGGCGCTGTCGCGCTCGCTGGACACGCATGTCTCGCGCCTGCGAACCAAGCTCGACCTGCGTCCGGCCAACGGCTTCCTTCTGCTGGCCATCTACGGCCTCGGATACCGGCTGGAAGCCGTCGATGAAAGCACCTTGCCGAGCATCGCACCGCGCTAGACACCGCGTCCGTTCAAGCCCCAGGGCGGCACCTCGCCGCTTCCGGGGGAATCTCTCGCGCTCTACAGTCTCCAACGGTGTCGGCATCGCGAGGCCCCGGGCTCCGGCCTGCCCCCACCCCACGAAAGAGACAAATGAAACCGATGATCCGGCTGCTGCTTGCCGCCCCGCTGCTCTGGAGCCTGTTCGGCCCCGCAGCCGCCCAGGATGTCGAGGCCAGCGACATGGTGCGTGGTGGCATGCAGGCCATCCAGATGATCGACCAGGGCAAGGCCGGTGAACTGTGGGACGGCGCCACGCCAGCCGCCCGCAAACGCGGTACCCGCGCCGACTTCCTGAGCCAGACCGCCAAAAGCCGTGCCGCGCTCGGCGCCCCCCGGATGCGCACCTGGGTCACGATCAACCGGCAGGTCCTCACGGACCCCGATGTCGACCTGGCGGGCCAATACATCAGCATCGAATACGAAACCCGCTTCGCCAACAAACCAGAGGGCACGGTGCGCGAGCTCGTGAGCTTTCACCTCGACAGCGACCGCATCTGGCGCTTCAGCGGCTACGCGTTGAGATAAAACCGGGGCCATGGCCAAACCCCGCTGGAAACCCAACGTCACCGTGGCTGCGGTGATCGAACGCGACGGGCGCTTCCTGCTCGTCGAGGAGCACGCAGGCGACGGCCTCCGGCTCAACACGCCCGCCGGGCATCTGGACCCGGGCGAATCGCCTGCCGAGGGCTGCGCGCGCGAGACGCTCGAAGAAACCGCCCACCATTTCATGCCGACCGCACTCATCGGCATCTACATGGCGCGATCGCGGCCGCTGGCCGAGCGCAGTGAAGACATCACCTACATGCGCTTCGCCTTCACCGGCACGCTGGGTGCGTTCGACGAGGGCCGTGCGCTCGACGATGGCATCGTGCGCACCCTGTGGATGACGCTGGACGAGATCCGCGCGAGCACGGCGCGACACCGCAGCCCGCTGCTGCTTCAGTGCATCGAGGACTACCTGGCCGGCAAACGGTATCCGCTCGACGTCGTCCAGCTCGACGCATCGGTGCGGTCCGTGCCCTGAATCAGACGGCCTTCAAACGATGACGCCGCCGCCGAGGCAGCGTTCGCCGTCGTACAGCACGGCGGACTGCCCTGGCGTCACCGCCCATTGCGGGGCGCCGAAACGCAGGCTGAATGCGGGCCCCGCACCGCCCGCCTCCCCCGCCCCCATCTCGCAGGCTGCATCCGCCTGACGGTAGCGCGCCTTCGATCCGTACTCGCCGGGCGCGGGCGCCTCGCCCGCCACCCAGCTCGCATCGTCCGCCTTCAGCGCCGACGACAGCAGCCACGGATGGTCGTGCCCCTGCACCACCCACAGCGTGTTTTTCTCGACGTCCTTGCGCGCCACGAACCATGGCGAATGGTCGCCCGAGCCGCGCTGCGCGCCCTTTTCCTTCACGCCGCCGATGCCCAGCCCCTGGCGCTGGCCCAGCGTGTAGAAGCTCAGCCCCTGGTGCTCGCCCAGCTTGCGGCCCCGGTCGTCCCGGATCGGGCCCGGTTCCTTGGAGATGTAGCGGTTCAGGAAGTCGCGGAACGGCCGCTCGCCGATGAAGCAGATGCCGGTCGAGTCCTTCTTCTTCGCGTTGGGCAGGCCGATGTCTTCGGCGATGCGGCGCACCTCGGTCTTGTGCAGTTCGCCCACAGGAAACAGCGTCTTCGACAGCTGCGCCTGGTTCAGGCGATGCAGGAAGTAGCTCTGGTCCTTCGACGGGTCCAGCCCCTTGAGCAGCTCGTGCCGGCCCGTGGCGCCGTTCAGGCGCACGCGCGCGTAGTGCCCGGTGGCGATCTTCTCGGCGCCCAGGCGCATGGCGTGGTCGAGGAAGGCCTTGAACTTGATCTCGGCGTTGCACAGCACGTCGGGGTTGGGCGTGCGGCCGGCCTTGTACTCGCGCAGGAACTCGGCAAACACGCGGTCCTTGTAGTCGGCGGCGAAGTTGACGTGTTCGATCTCGATGCCCAGCACGTCGGCCACGCTGGCGGCGTCCACGAAGTCGATGTTCGACGAGCAGTATTCGCTGTCGTCGTCTTCCCAGTTCTTCATGAAGATGCCGATCACCTCGTGCCCCTGCTGCTTGAGCAGGTGCGCCGTGACCGCGGAGTCCACTCCGCCGCTCAGTCCCACCACGATCCGTTGCTTTGCCATAAGGGCGCCATTGTCCCAGCCTCGCGGTAGGGGCTCCCCGCGTGTGGGAAATCGGGAAAACCCGTGTCGCCGGCTTGTCAGGCCGGCCGCCACCGCACAAAGACCCGGCGCTACAGTGCCCTCGAAGGGCGGCACAGATCCGCCCGCGCACTTTGCAACAGCATCGCGGAGACATCACGCATGGCCACCCCCGTCCCGGTTTCACCAGTTTCACCAGCTTCGTCTGCTTCCCCCCGCGGCGACACTCCCTGGATACACGCCTACCCACCCGGCATGCGCTGGGACGCAGATCTGCCCGTCATGCCCGTGCAGCAGATGCTCGACGAGGCCGTCGCGCGCTGGCCCGACCATTCCGCGGTCGAGTTCATGGGCCAGTCCCTCAGCTACCGCGAGTTGGGCGCGGCGGTCGACCGCGCCGCCAAGGGCCTGCAGGACCTGGGGGTGAAGCCCGGCGTGCACGTGGGCCTCTACCTGCCCAACACGCCGCACTACCCGATCGCCTTCTTCGCCGTGCTCAAGGCCGGCGGCACGGTGGTGAACTACTCGCCGCTCGACGCCGAGCGCGTGCTGGCCCACAAGATCGAGGACAGCCGCACCGACATCCTGGTCACGCTGGACCTGGTCAACCTGTACCCGCTGATGGCGCGGCTCCTCGACCATTCGCGCCTGAAGACGCTGGTGGTCGGCAGCCTCGGCGACTACGGCGCGGCCGGCGACAAGGTACAGGCCCAGTTGCAGGCCGCCGGCCAGGTCGCGACCGTGCCCGTGGACGACCGCCACGTGCGCTTCACCGACCTGCTGAAAAGCGAAGGCGCGCACCGGACGTACCCGCTCGGCGACCTGGCCGAAGAGATCGTGGTGCTGCAGTACACCGGCGGCACCACCGGCCTGCCCAAGGGCGCGATGCTCACGCACGCCAACCTGACGTCGGCCTGCGCGCAGTACTTCGAGTCGACCAAGGGCGACCCGCCCATCCTCGACGAAGGCAAGGAGCGCTTCCTGGTCGTGCTGCCGCTGTTCCACATCTTTGCGCTGAGCGCCGCGATGCTGCTGGGCGTGCGCCTGGGCGCGGCGCTGGTGCTGCACACGCGCTTCGACGTCGACGCGGTGATGAACGAGCTCGCCGCCAGCAGGATCAGCGTGTTCCCCGGCGTGCCGACGATGTACACCGCCATCCTGTCGCACCCCAAGGCCAGGGAAATGGACCTGCGCTCGCTCAAGTTCTGCGGCTCGGGCGGCGCGCCGCTGCCGGTGGAAGTGGAGCAGCGCTTCTTCGAACTGACCGGCTGCCACCTCAACGAAGGCTGGGGCATGACCGAGACCTCGCCCGTGGGCACCTTCACGCCCGCGCGCGGGGTGCGCAAGGCGGGCTCGTGCGGCATGCCGCTGCCGCGGGTGCGCATCAAGCTCGTGAGCCTGGACGATCCGGCGAAGGACGTCGCCACCTTCGGCGAGCCGGGCGAGCTGTGCATCCAGGGCCCGAACGTGATGAAGGGCTACTGGAACAACCCAAAGGCCACGGCCGAGTCGATGACCCCCGACGGCTACTTCCGCAGCGGCGACGTCGCCAGGATGGACGCCGACGGCTACCTCTACATCGTCGACCGCACCAAGGACATGCTGCTGTGCGGCGGCTACAACGTGTACCCGCGCGTGCTCGAGGAAGCGGTGTACGAGCACCCGGCGGTGGCCGAGGTCTGCGTGATCGGCATTCCCGACGCGTACCGCGGCCAGTCGCCCAAGGCCTTCGTGAAGCTGAAGGAAGGCGCACCCGAGCTGACGCTCGACGCGCTCAAGAGCTTCCTGAAGGACCGCCTGGGCAAGCACGAGATGATCGGCGCGCTCGAGATTCGCGCCGAGCTGCCCAAGACGGCCGTGGGCAAGCTCTCGAAGAAGGACCTCGTGGACGAGGAAGCCCGCAAGCGGGCGTAGCCTTTACTTCGCCTGCCCGAACGCCTTGGCCAGCAGCTCGTAGGAGCGCAGCCGGGCGGCATGGTCGAACACCTGCGAGGTGATCATGAGTTCGTCGGCGCCGGTGCGCGCGACGAACGCTTCCACGCCCTGCTTCACCGTCTCGACCGAGCCGACGGCGGAGCACGACAGCACCGAGTCGAGCAGCGCGTTCTCCGACGGCCCGACCTTCTGGCGGTAGTTTTCCACCGGTGGCGGCAGGCGCCCCGGTCGGCCGCTGCGCAGGTTCACGAAGGCCTGCTGCCACGAGGTGGCGCGGAACTCGGCTTCGGCGTCGGTGTCGGCCGCGAACACGTTGAAGCCCAGCATCACGTGCGGCTTGCTCAGCTGCGCCGAGGGCTTGAAGGTCTCGCGGTAGATCTGGATGGCCTGCATGAGCTGCTGCGGCGCGAAGTGCGAGGCGAAGGCATAGGGCAGGCCCAGGTGCGCCGCCAGCTGCGCGCCGAAGGTGCTGGAGCCCAGGATCCACACCGGCACTTCGAGCCCCGCGCCCGGCACGGCCTTCACGGCCTGCTGCGGGTTCTTCGACATGAAGTCCATCAGCTCGATCACGTCCTGCGGGAACTGGTCAGAGTCCGACTCGAGGTTGCGGCGCAGGGCGCGCGCGGTGCGCTGGTCGGAGCCGGGAGCGCGGCCCAGCCCCAGGTCGACACGCCCCGGGTACAGCGACTCCAGCGTGCCGAACTGCTCGGCGATCACCAGCGGCGAATGGTTCGGCAGCATCACGCCGCCCGCGCCGATGCGGATGGTGGAGGTGCCCGCCCCCACGTAAGACAGCAGCACGGCCGTGGCCGCGCTCGCAATGCCCGGCATGCCGTGGTGTTCGGCCAGCCAGTAGCGCGTGTAGCCAAGCTTCTCGCCGTGCTGCGCCAGCGAGAGCGAGTTGCGGAACGACTGCGCGGCGTCGCTGCCCTCGGTGATCGGGGAAAGGTCGAGGATCGATAACGGAATCATGGGGCGATCATGGCGCGAACCGCCCGACGGCGTCACCGGAGGGGCTATTCGGTTTGGTATAGCGTGGTCACGGTCGCGAAGTCGCGCCCGTTCTGCTCCACGTTCACCTGGAACGGCACGCTCTCGCCCGGTGCGATGGCCGGCAGGTTGTCCACCAGCTTGAAGCCCGTGAGCTGCCCGTTGCGGTCGCGCAGGCTCACCCACAGGCGCACCTTGCCGACGATGGAGGTGCCCGGGTTGCTCACGCTGCCCGTCACCTGCACGCTCTTGTAGCTGAAACGCTGGCTGAAGTTGAGCAGCACGCTGCCGGTCTCGGCCCTGGTGCCCGTCACCTTCACCTCCATGGGCTTGCGCGGACCCGGCAGCGCGGCGCGGCGCATGGGCTTCCATTCGATGCGCGTCTGGGTGATGCGCTCCATGTCCTCCGGCTCCAGGAAGATCGGGAACCGCTCGCCCGGGTACAGGTACGCCAGGCCCGTGATATTGGTGGTGCCGTGGAACTTGTTGCCGCTGAAGCGCGAGATCACGCCGCCGGGCGCCAGCACCACCGCGTCGGTGCTGCGGTTGACCAGCTCGCCCAGGAACAGCCGCTGCTGGATGTTGTTGCGCCCGTCGACCAGCGGCAGCAGCTCGAGCTGCTTGTCATCGAAGCGCTCGCTGTCGTCGGCCAGCAGGTCGTCGGTGCCCAGGCGCAGGTCGGGGTTGAAGCCCTCGGGGCCGCCGGCCGTGCGAATCACGCGGTCGGTGCTCAGCACCGGCCGGCGCGACCCGGAGGCCTCGAGCGTGCTGTAGCCGATGCGGTAGTCCCACGCCGCGATGGCCGCCGCGCGGCCGAAGCGCGCGATGCTCACGTCCACCGAGGTCCGCGCGCCGGGCGCCAGCTCGTTGGCCTGCCCGTAGCCGTGGCCGAAGCCGATGACCTGGCCCGCGTCGTCGTACAGCGTGGCCAGCACCTCGATGCCGCCGATGGCGGTGGCGTCCTTGCGGTCGTTGACCACGCGGCCCACCAGCCGCACGCGCTCGCCCTGCTGGACGAGCCGCGCCCGCGCGAAGATCAGGCGCGGCCCCTGCACCGCGTCGTAGGGCTCGCTCAGCTTCTGCACGCGCAACTCCTGCCGCGTGACGTTCTTGCCGCTGGGCATGTCGATGAGCGCAGGCGCGCTCTCGCCAGGCTCCAGCACGGCGATCGGCAGGGTCTCGCTGCGCTCGTCGAGGCGGCTGTCGCCGTCGTAGTACACGGCGCGCACGCTGGCTCGCGACAGCGGCTTGCCGGTGTCGTTGCGCGCCACCACCAGCAGCTTGGGCTGCGCGGAGCTGCCGCTGCCCACGAGCACCTGGCGCGGTTCGTCGAGCTTCAGGCCGTCGGTCGGGATGGTGCGATCGACCAGGGCCGCGACGGCTGGCCGCCGGTCATCCGGCGCGTTGCGCAAACCGAAGAAGAGCAAGCCCGCAACCTGGAACAGCAGCACCGCGCCCAGCACGATGGCCACCGTGATGCCGGCCTTGCGCAGCAGCAGCTTCTGCCGCAGCGCCCCTTCGGCCGCGAGCCGGCGGCCGGCCTCGTTCTTCACTTGGTCGAGCACGCGCTCGAGCCGGTCGGACACCTTGTCCTCCACCAGCGTGACCGAGCCGCAATGCGAGCAGGTGTATTCGTTCAGGCCCGTGCGCTGGAGCACGCTGCTGCCGCACTCGCCGCACTTGAGCGTCTGGAGGTCGATGGTCATGCGGCGCTTCTCACCAGCCGAAGGTGTCGGCGATGTCCTCGGCCGCGCCGGCGCTGCCGAGCAGCGGCGTGAGCCGCTCGATCAGGCGCGCACGATGCACGGGGTCGACCTCGCAGTCGTCCTCGTCCGTGAAGATGTCGTCGCCCGCCTCGTCCCACACCTGGCCGATGGTGCCCAGGCACGCGGCCATCTCGAAGATGTCGGCAAACATCGGTCCGTTGTCTTCCCACGCGCCCGCGCCGTGCATCGCGAACTGGATCGCGCCCGTGCGCAGGTCGAAGATGAACGGGTCGGCGCCCTGGTCGGCCACCACCAGCCAGTGGTCGGGCCAGTCGGCCAGTCGCTCGCCGGTGATGCCCTGCCAGCGATAGCCGGCCTGCAGTTGCCACAGGCGCGCGAGCGGCGGAATGCTGAAGGGGTTGCCGCTGGTCGGCACCGTGAGGCCCGCGTGCCCCACGCGCTCGTTGATCCACTCGCCGAGCGGGCCGATCTGCTCGTAGAAGGTGGCGAGGGCCGGCGGCAGTTCGATGTCGCCGCGCCAATGTTCCGCGGCCGTCTGCGGTGCCAAGGCCCCGTGGGGGGCCAGGGCCGCGCGGGCCTGTTCGATCGATGCCAAGGTGTGTTCTCCGTTCAGGGAATGCGGGCGGCGCGCCGGCGCGCACACGCTGTGTGTTCGAGGGGGCGCGGTGTCGGCAATGGCCGCACGCTCACGCGGACGGGCCGCGCTTGCGCCATTGGCCGAGGTCGGCTTCGATGCGCTCGTCGATGTTGCCGCTCCAGTGCGCGCCGAAGCCGGCCGCGCGCAGCAGCGCCACGATGCGGTGGCCGAGCGCCACGGTGTTGGCTTCGCGCTGCTCGATCTCGGGAATCATCCCGCCGCTGAACGCCAGGTGCAGGCGGCCGGTGCGCACCGCGGTGTCCAGGTCCTGCGAGTGATAGAAGCAGCAGCCGCGAATGCCGGAGTCTTGCCGGCCCGCGGCGCGCCACTGTTCGCGCACGTCGTCATGGCCGTCGGCGAGCGTGTTGCCCGCGCGGTGCAGCGCAATGATCTTTTCGCCGCGCAGCTGCGCGAACACCGCTTCGAGCCGGTCGTACTCGGTGTGCGCGGGCCAGCCGGCTTCGTCGGTGCGCTTGGCGGCGCAGGCACGCGCGACCTCGGCCTTCACCCAGGCCCGGTCTTCAGTCGTGAGGTCGTCCGGGTCGAGGTACTCGTCGGTGATCATCCATTCGACATCGGCGTCGGGATGGAAGCCGCTCCACACCAGGTCGTGGATGCGTCCGCGCGTGTCTTCGGGGGCTAGAGTGAGGGCCATGCGTGTGGGGCTGCCGCCTCGGCGGCAACGGATCATGCTTTCATGTTTGCGGGCGGGAACGCCTTGGTATTTTCGCCCACCGCCCCAGGATGGCGCAGTAATGCAAAAGCATGAAGGCCTGTGCCCCTCCCTTGTGCGTCGCGATCATGAAGGATGCGCCTCGGCAAGGCAATGCGCCCTTTGGCGAAGGCCGAGCGAACGACACCGGCGCCGCGCGACTGGCTATGCTCGGCGGCTCTTCATGCCGCAGCGCCATCCTTCCATCGACCCGGTCGCCCACCCGCACGAGCGGCACATGCGCCGCGCGCCCGGCGAGCCTGCGCGCGAAGTCGGCCTGCCGCCGCTGCAAGAGCAACTGCCCACCGAATGGACTTCCGCTGCGCCGCAGGCCACGGAGCGCGCGAGGAAGCCGGTCTCCGACTGGGTCGCCTGGCTGATCGCGCTCGCGGTGCTGCTGTTCCTGGCGACCTTCGGCTTCCAGGCGATGACATGGGCCCTGCGCGGTGGCTGGCATTGGCTCTGGATGGCCGTCGGGCCGCCGGTGTTCGGCATTTTCTCGGTGACGAGCGTGACGATGGTCGCGGGGCGGCTGCGCGAGCGCCGGCGGATTCGCGTGGCGCTCGCGAACATGTCGCTGGAGCGGGGCGAAGGCTTTCGCGAGGGCGAGCCGCTCACCCTGCGCCTGCGTGCGACGGTGGCCGCCGCTGCCCACGACGGCGAGCGCACGGTGGCGCCGCAGCGCATCGTGATGCGCCTGATGCGGCGGTCCCTCCGCGGCGAAGCCGAAGGCGGCGGGGCGCCGGTGGACGAATGTTGCGACGAAGCCGTCGCGCATCGGGAGGATGCGCGCGAGGGCCGGCTGCTCTATGCCTGCGAACTGTGCGCGAGCCCGGCGCCTGCCGCCGATGAAGCCGGTGCGGCCGGTGCTGTGCAATGGTCGGTCGAACTGCACGACCCCGCCGTGGAGGGCGGCGCGCCCTTCGTCGTCGCGGCGCTGCGGCGGCTGCCGGCGCGCTGACTCAGCGCTGCGTGCCCGAGGCGAGGGCTGCCAGCAGCACGTCGGTCGAGCGCACGCGGCCCATGCGCGGGAACACGTGCCGGTTCGCGAACTCGTGCGGCTCGGCGGCCAGCGAAGTCATCGCGTCTTCCACGAACACCAGTTCATAGCCGCGGTCGAAGGCCGCACGCGCGGTCGACTCGACGCCGAAGTTGGTCGCGATGCCGCTCATCACCAGCGTGCGGATGCCTCGGCGACGCAGTTGCTGGTCGAGGTCGGTGCCGTAGAAGGCACCCCACTGGCGCTTGGTGATGCGCACGTCGGCGTCCTGCACCTGCAGTTCGGGCACCAGCTCCGAGAACTCGGGCGGCGGCACGGGCGAGCCTGGCGGGCGGCCGATCGAGGCGTCGGCCGGCAGGCTCAGCAGCGCGGTCACGTCCACACGCACCCACACCACCGTGCCGCCCGCGGCGCGCAGTTCGTCGGCGATGCGCCTGCTGCGCTGCACCACGTCGGCGGCGCTGTGCGGTGCGAGTTCGCGGCCCACGTTGCTGCGCTGCAGGTCGATGGAAATGAGGGCGGTCTGGCGGGGATTCAGGTCGAGAGGTTGCATCCGGACCATCGTAGCGGGCCCCTGTGAGCCCTTCATGAGCGGCACGGCACGCGCAAAAAAGAAAGGCCGGGCCCCGCATTGGCGAAGCCCGGCCTTTCTTGTCCGGATCGGCGCCCGCCGAAGCGGGCGTGTGGCCGACGATTACAGCGGCAGCGCGTCGCCGTGGGCGGCAGCGCGGGCTGCGGCACGCACTGCAGCGCGGTCCACCGAGCTGGCGACGATCGGCGCGACACCGGCGGAAGCGCCTTCGGCGTACGGGTCGGCGCTATGGGCAGCGGCAACCGCTTCGGCGCGGACGACAGCACGGTTGGCCACCGACACGATCACCGGGGCCGGGCCGGCGTTGGCACCGGTGGCGTACGGGTTGGCGCTGTGGGCGGCAACCACGGCCTGGCTGGCGACGTCGGCGCGGCTGGCGCCCGAGGTCAGGGGGTGCACGCCGTTGTACGTTTCAGCGTGGGCGCCACCGGCAACGGCCAGCAGGGCGAGGGAGACGGCGGAGAGGAGCTTCGAGGCGGTCATTTGGATTTCCTTCAATTCGTTTGTTCTTGCTTGCACTTGGATGATGTCGAACCGGTCTTGGGTGGGTCACCGTCCCTCCGGGGGGCGGCCACCTCGCTCGGGGCCCTGTTCATCCAGATCAGCTGGGGGGCCGGTCTGTGAATGAATTGTGCGCTCGCATCTAAGTAAAAACCCTTATGAAACAGAACCGCGGTGTTCACACTATCGAAACAATCCTCAGCCAGGACGGGCCATGCCGGCCTTGTCGGCCTTGTCGTAGAGTGACCGGATGCACGCCCAGGACTCCGCTTCCCTGACCTCCAACCCCTCCTTTTCCCCGTGGGGCACGCCCGACACCGTCTTCGACGGTCTCGCGGGCGCATGGCATCTCGAACGAACCATCGAAGGCCAGGCCTCGATGACGGGCACGGCCGTGTTCAGCCCCTTCGAGGCGGGCCTGCTGAAGTACCGCGAAGAAGGCCGCATCCGCCTGGCCGACGGCAAGGAGTTCGACGGGCACCGCGAATACCTGTTCGAGCGCACGCCTGGCGGCTTCCTGGTGCACTTTGCCGAGACCCCGCCACGCCTGTTCCACGCCATCGAGGTCGTGCGCGACGGCAGTGCGCTCGCAGGGTCGGCCGTGCACCTGTGCACGCCCGACACCTACGACAGCAGCTACCGCTTCCTGGCGGACGGCAGCTTCGGCATCCGCCACACGGTGCGCGGCCCACGCAAGGACTACCTGTCGGCCACCGTCTTCAGGCGGCGCAACGCGTAGCAGCTTGGACGTTCAGTCGCGATCGAGCCGCCAGCCCGGCATGCCGCGCATCACGGTCTGCACGAGCATGGCGCAGATGCCGCACTTGATCAGGTCGCCCGGAATGAAGACCAGCATGGCCAGCGCGGCCTGCGACAGCGACATGTGCGCGACCCACGAGAGCCCGGCGATGCCGACGGCGTAGACCACCAAGATCCCGCCGACCACCGACGACAGGAAAGCCGCCGCCAGCAACGGCATGCCCGTTGCGCCCGCCATGCGGCGCATGGCCAGACGCATCAGCAGGCCGCAGGTGAACGCACCGAACATCCAGCCGAACAGGAAGCCCGAGGTCGGCCCCACGAAAACGGACAGCCCGCCGCGTCCGCCCGGCAGCAGCGGCAGGCCGAGCGCCACCGCCAGCAGGAACAGCGCAATGGCCAGGAACCCGCGGCGCGGCCCGAGCAGGCAGCCCGCCAGCATCACGCCCAGCGACTGCAGCGTGATCGGCACGCCGAACGGCAGGTCGATCTTCGGGATCAGGCCGAACACCGCCATCAGCGCGGCGAACAGCGCGATGTACGAGAGGGAGCGGGACGAAGCAAGGGAGCCGGTGGTGGTCATGGCAGTGGCAATCGGTGAAGAAAGGAAAGGTCAGCGCCCGAGCCGGGCGGCCAGCGCGTCGGCCACGCGTTCGGCGGTCTGCAGCGTGCGGATGGTCAGCGGCGCCAGCAGCCGCAGGCCACCGCCGTGGCCGGTGCGCGCGCGGTAGGCGTCGTCCAGGCGCTGCCACTGCACGTAGAAATTCTCGGCGAAGCGCAGCATCAGGCCAAGGCCCAGCGCGATGCGCTCGGTCGGCACACCCAGCCGCTGCAGCGGATGCAGCACGGCCTCGAGCACCGCCAGCAGGTCTTCGAAGCGGGTGGTGAGCGTCAGCATCAGCGCCAGCGTGGCCGCGCTGGCCAGGCGCAGCGCGCTGGCCACGCCGAGCGGCGTGGTGCCCATGGCCCAGTGGAAGCCGACGATCATCGCCCCGGCGATCGCCACGCCCAGCAGCATGCGCACGCGGCGCCAGGCGGGCCGCCCGAGCGACGCGAAAAGGGCCAGCACCGCCGCGCAGGCCATGGCCAGCATCACGGGCCGCTCCACCAGCACCAGCAGCGTGCCGCACGCCGACAGCACCGCCAGCTTGACCCACGCCGCCATCGCGTGCATCCAGGTCGGCTGGTCCGAGTAGAGGCTACGCACGGCGCGCCCGCTCCAGTGCGGCGCGTTCGCGCACGTTCGCGGCATAGGCCTCGCACACGTCCCGGCCCGGGCCGTCGGCGCGCACCCTGCCCTGCTCCAGCCACAGCACGCGCTCGAAGTCGTGCACGTGATCGAGCAGGTGCGTGGACAACACGATCTGCTGGTCCGTGGCCTCGAGTTGCGCCGAGAGCCGCGCCTGGCTCAGCAGGTCGAGGCTGGCGAAGGGCTCGTCGAGCAGCAGCGTGGCGGGCTGGCTGATCTGCAAGGCCAGCAGGCACACCTGCTGGCGCTGCCCCTGGCTCAGCTCGCCGATCGCGCGGCCGGCCCAGTCCTGCAGCCCGCGCCGTGCGAGAAAGTCGCGTGCCTGCTGCCGTGCGGCCTGCCGCGTTTCACCGCGCGCCGTGAGGCTGAAGGCCAGCTCCTCGGCCACGGTGGGAAAGATGATCTGGTCGTCGGGGTTCTGGAACATCAGGCCGACGTGCCTCGACAGTTGCTTGCGTTCGGTCTGCGTGTCGCAGCCGTGCACGACCACGCGCCCCTGCTGCGGCTGGTCGAGCCCGCTGATCAGCCGGAACAGGCTGCTCTTGCCCGCGCCGTTGTCGCCGACCAGGCCGATGCGCGCCTCGTGCAGGCTGAGCGTCAGCCCCTCGAAGACGTGCTGGCTGCCGCGCACCAGCGTGACCGCCTCGAGGCGGATGCTGTGCGGGGAGAAGGGTTCGGGCGGGGCGGGCTGCGGCAAGGGGCGCCCACTGTACCCGAAGCACTGCGGCGGGCCGGCAGGGTGGTTCGAAGGACAAAGCGGCTAGCCGTGCCTCGCGGTCATTTGACGCCGTAGCGCCGCGCCGCGCGCAGCGCCGCCAGGCTCACCAGCACGCCGAATGCCACGTAGAACGACGGCGCGATCTTGCTGCCCGTGGCCGTGATGAGCCAGGCGCTGATGAACGGCGCAAAGCCGCCGAAGATCGCCACCCCGAAGCTGTAGCTCACCGACAGCCCGGTGCCGCGCGTGGCCGCCGGAAACAGCTCGGACATCGCCGCCGAGATCGGCCCCCAGTACGCCGAGGCCACCACGCCCATGGCGGTGAGCGCCAGCATCAGCGCCGGCACCGACGGGTGGTTCACCAGCAGGTAGAACAGCGGCACGATCATCACCCCCATGACCAGCGCCGCGCCGCGCATGATCGCCACGCGCCCCACCCGGTCCGACAGGCTGCCGAACAGCGGCACCAGCGCGAACTGCAGCACGCCGAACCAGAAGGTGCCCGCGAAGGCCATGGTCGCCGGCAGGCCCAGCTGGCGCACCGCGAAGGTCGGCATGAACAGCCCCGTGTAGGCCACGATGGTGGCCAGGATGATGAGCCCCATGGCCGTCAGCGTGCGACCGCGCTGGTCGACCAGCGTGGTGCGCACCGGCGTGGCTTCCTGCGCCGCGCGCTTGAACTCCAGGCCTTCGTCCAGATGGCGGCGGATGTAGAGGCCGGCCGGCCCGATCAGCAGGCCGAAGAAGAACGGAATGCGCCAGCCCCACGACAGCAGTTGCTCGGGCGTGAGCAGCGTGTTGAGCGCCATGCCGAAGCCCGCCGCCAGGAAGGTGGTGATGCCCTGGCTCGCGAACTGCCAGCTGGCGAAGAAGCCGCGCCGGCGCGGGTCCTGCTCGGCCAGCAGGGCGGTGGCGCTGCCGAACTCGCCGCCCGCGGCAAAGCCCTGCAGCAGTCGCGCCGCGATCACGAGCCCCGGCGCCCACAGCCCGATCTGCGCGAAGGTCGGCGACACCGCGATCAGCAGCGTGCCGCACAGCATGAGCGCCATCGACAGCGTCAGCGCGTTCTTGCGGCCCCGCGCATCGGCGTAGGCGCCGAGCACCAGCGAGCCGACCGGACGCATCACGAAGGTCACGCCGAAGGTGCCCAGCGTGATGAGCAGCGACACGCTCTCGTTCTCCGCCGGAAAGAACAGCTTGGAGATGGTCACTGCCAGGAAGCCGTAGATCACGATCTCGAACCACTCCAGGGCATTGCCGATGGAGATGGCGGTGATGACCTTCAGCGTGCTTTGCCGGACGGCAGGCTCGGCGGGGTCGGCGGCTCCGGACAGGGCGGCGGTGCGCGGGGCGAGGGTGCTCATGGTGCTGCGTGCTCCAGGGATGGTTGAACCGGACGGTCCGTGCCCGCTGCGGGCCGGACGCCGAAGTGATGCAGCACGTTGCGCAGCACCCCTTCGAAACAGGGATCGACACCGAGCACCCAGCTCGCACCGACGGCACCGGCGTTGAACACGCGGCCGCCCTGCGGGCGCTCCCAATAGATCATTTCGGCCGAGAGCCCGTCGAGCGACTCGGTCACGTTGGAGAAGTAGTCCAGGTACGCATCGAGGCGGCCGGGTTGCAGCCGGCGCCCCTGCGCGATGACCTCGATGCCGCGCTGCGCCTCGGGCAGTTGCTCGCCGGCCGGCAGCACATGCGTCATGCGGCGCAGCGTGGCCACGCTCAGGTCCCACTCGTGGCCGATGGCGCGCGGCAGGCCGCCGCCCGGCGCATGGCCGAAGGTCGCGCCGTCGGTCAGCCCCAGCGCATGCGGCTGCGTGAACAGGAAGTGCCCGGGCTGCGTCGCGTGGTACACGCCGAAGTCGCTGCCGTCGGCAAAGGCCCAGCCCGCCGATTCCAGCCCGATGAGCTCGGCGCACGAACGCCCGGCCTGGCGGAACTGGCCGCCGCGCGCCCAGTCCTGCGCGTGGTACTGCTCGCCGAAAGGGCCCGCAGGCGGACGGACCTTGGCAGCCTCCTGGGCGTCTTTGGAGTCTTCGGAGTCCTTGCCGTCTTCGTCTTGCGGCCCGAGCACCTTGCGCTGCTCCATCACCGTGCCCTCTTCGTCGTAGCTCACGCGCAGGTACATGGTGTTGCCCGACAGCACGATGGCCGTGCCGCCGCCAACCAGGTAGTCGTCGAGCCCGTCGCACGCCGGCAGCGACCAGTACTCGCTGTGGCCGTTGATCATCACGGTCTTGTAGGCCTTCAGCAGGCCCGGGTCGCGGTGCAGGTCGAGGTCACTCACCACGTCGTAGTCGTAGCCGGCCTGCTCGAGCCACACGTGCAGGCGGCGTTCCAGCCGGGTCCACTGGCTGAAGCCCGCGTCGGCCGGGTCGTACAGCGCGTTGGGGCTGGCGTTGGGCCACGGCATGCGCAGGCCGACCTGGTAGCTCGGCTGGCCGCCGCGGTGGTAGGTGTAGCTGCTGTACGCGGGCGCATCGGGGTGGCTGTTCTCCAGCCCGACCGAACGCCGCGGCCAGACCGGGTCGCTCGCCACGTTCTTCGCGAAGGGCGTGCTCGCGTAGGCCAGCCAGCTGTTGGTGGCACACAGCACCAGCACCGGCGCGGGGGCCCGGTGGGCGGCGCGGCGCACGATGAAGGTGATGTCGTAGTCGGCGGGCCGGCCGTCGAGCAGGAAATGCACGCGGCCCACGTACACGCCGGACTTCGCATCCGCCGGGATGCGAAAGGCGTGGCTCTCGGGCCAGCGGCAGTCGTAGAGGTCGTCGCTCGCCAGGCGCAGGCCGTGGCCGCGCGTGGGGTCGGCCAGCGGGTCGTAGCCGTCGTCCGAAAACTCGTTCACCCGCTTCGGTTCGAAGGCCGGGCCGACGATCATCCAGGTGCCGTGGTTGACGATGCGACCGGTGCGCTGGTGCCCGCTGGCGTCGGCCACCGTGTCGCCGCACTCCTCGCGCAGCGGCCAGCACGCCAGCACCGTGCGCCCGCGCGGCGTGTGCAGGCCGCGGTCGGCAAATCGCGCGCGCACCTCGTCGGGCCGCAATGCGTGCGAATAGATCGCGGGCATGACGATGTCGCCCTCGAGGAACGCATCCGCCAAGCCGTCGATGCCGCTGCTGCCCAGTCGCAAAGGGGCGTGGCCCGGCCGCAAGGGGCCGGCGAACGAGCCGCGCGCGACCGCCTCGCCGTCGACCCACAGCACCGTCTCGCTGCCGTCCCAGGTGGCGGCCAGGTGGTGCCAGCGCCTGGAGTGCAACATGCCGCCCGCGAGCCGGCCTTGCGCGCGGAACGTGCCGCCGTCGCCGAGATAGAACGCCGCGCGCCCGTCTTCATCGACGAACAGCCCGTAGCCGCAGGCGCCCGGCAGGTCGAACTGGCCGATGACGCTCTGGCGCGTGCCCGTGCTCCACACCTGCACCCAGCACTCCAGCGTGAGCGCGCGCAGCGGCTGGTCCAGCCCGCGCGCCACCTGCACGTAGGAGCCAGGGTGGATCGGATGCGCGCGCGCGGGCGAAGGTGCGAAGGCGTGCAGCACCGTGTCGGCCGAGCGGCCCTCGACGTCGGGGCCGAGCTGGCACACCGACAGCGTGTAGGGCACGTCGCTGCTGAGGTGAAAGCGCACCGTCTCGCCGGCGGCCACGCTCTTGCGGTCGGTGTAGCCATGCACGCCGGGCACGTGCAGGCTGCGGTGGGGCGGCAGGATCTGCGGCATCGGGGCGGGCGCCATCATGCGGAGGTGGCCAGGCCCTTGGCCGCGATCTCGTTCGCCAGGTCGCGCAGCGAGCGCTCCAGCAGGTCGGCCAGCTCGTCGATCTCGGCGGGCGTGATGGTCAGCGGCGGCGTGATCATCTGGAAGTCGCCGAAGGCGCCCAGGTTGGCGCGCCGGTTGTAGAGCGCGATGCCGTGCTTCAGCCCGTGCTCGGTCAGCCGCGCCGGCGCGTTGAAGCTGGCCGGCAGTTGCCGCTTCGTGGCCTTGTCGGCCACGATCTCGATGGCGGTGAAGAGCCCCTTGCCGCGCACGTCGCCCACGATGGGAGAGCGCTCGGCCACCTCGCGCAGGCGGGCCATCAGCAGCTCGCCCATGTCGCGCGCGCGGCTCACCAGGTCCTGCGCGATCACCTCGCCCACCACCGCATTGGCCACCGCGCACGACAGCGGGTTGGTGAAGTAGGTGTGTCCGTGCACGAAGCCGCCGCTGGCGGCGATGGCGTCGACGATGCGGTTGGGTGCGAGCATGGCGCCCAGCGGGGTGTAGCCCGCGGCCAGCCCCTTGGCCAGCGTGACGAGGTCGGGCCGCGCGCCGGCCCAGTGGTGCGCCGCCAGGAAGGCGCCGGTGCGCCCGGCGCCGCTCATGATCTCGTCGCAGATCAGCAGCACGCCGTGGCGGTCGCAGATCTGCCGCACACGCTGGAAGTAGGCCGCGCCCGACACCACCGCGCCGGTCGACAGCCCGCCGATGGGCTCCAGGATGAAGGCCAGCACGGTGTCGGGCCCTTCGCGCACGATGGCGGCCTCGAGTGCGTCGGCGCAGGCCATGGCATGCGACTCGACGGTGTGGCCGTCGGGCACGCGGTACGACAGCGGTGCGGGCACCTTCGGCATCTCGCGCACCATCGGCCCGTAGAGGGATTGGGTGTGCGCGTCGCCCGTGACGGCCAGCGCGCCCAGCGTGGAGCCGTGGTAGCTCGGGTTGCGCGAAATCACCTTGGCGCGGCGCGGCTGGCCCGTGACCACCGCGTACTGCCGCGCCAGCTTGAGGGCCGACTCGTTGGCCTCCGAGCCGCCCGAGACGAAGAAGGCGCGGTCGAAGCCCTCGCCGGCCAGCTTGCACACGCGGTCCGCCAGCTCGATGCTGTGCTCGCTCTCGAAGAAGCGCGGGTAGGCGAACGTCACCTGCGCCGCCTGCGCCTGCATGGCCGCCAGCACGCGCGGGTTGCCATGGCCGATGTTGGCGACCACCGCGCCGGCCGTCGCGTCGAGGAAGCGGCGCCCGCCCGCGTCCCACAGGTAGATGCCCTCGCCGCGCGCAATGCGCGGCGGCCGGGGCGTGCCCTTGGCGGCGTAGAAGCCGAGCACGGAGCCGCCCTGCGGCGTGTCGCCCACGGTGCGGGCGGTGTCTTCGATCGTGGCGCTCATCGAGGAAATTCCATTCGCATGTCTTGAAGGGCCTGACGATAGGCAAGGCACGCCCGCATGGGTAGACGTATGGAACGATGAAGTGCTATACGTCTGGCGCATGAAGAACACCCACGACCGGCTCGACCTGCTCGACACCTTCATCAAGATCGGCGAGAGCGGATCGCTCAGCAAGGCGGCGCGCCTGCTCGGCACCACGCAGCCCACGGTGAGCCGCCGCCTGCTGGAGCTGGAGCGCCTGCTGGGCTGCAAGCTGGCCATTCGCAACACCGCCAACTTCTCGCTCACCGACGAGGGCCGCTCGCTGCTGGCCGAGGCGCACGACCTGACCGACCGCTGGTCGGGCCTGTCCCAGCGGCTGCAGGGCGGGCAGAGCCGGCCCGAGGGCACGCTGCGCGTGATCGGCCCGTCGGGCTACGGCACCGGCTTCCTGACCGACGCGGTGACCGACCTGCGCGCCGCGCATCCGCAGGTGCGCGTGGAGCTCACGCTGACCGACCGCGTGGTCGACCTCGCGGCCTCCGGCGCCGAATGCTGGGTGTGCGTGGGCGAGGTCCGCGACCCCGGGCTGGTGAGCCGGCCGCTGGGCCGCATGGAGCGCGTGCTGATCGCCACGCCCGCGCTGCTCAAGCGCATCGGCCCCGTCACGCTGGCCCGGCTGCCGCAGCTGCCCTGCGTGGGCCTGGTGCCGTATGTGACGGGCAACGTGCGCCTGATCGATCGCGGCGGGCGCTCGCGCATGGTGGCGCTGGACACGCCCATGCGCACCGACAGCCTGCTCGCGAGCTACCGCGCGGTGCTCAACGGCGCGGGCATCGGCGCGGCGGCACCCTGGATGTGCCACGAAGACATGCAGGCCGGCCGCCTGAAGCGCGTGCTGCCGAACTGGTGGCTGGAGCCGATCGGCGTTTACGTGGCACTGCCGCCGGGGCTGTACCGGCCGGCGCGCGTCACGGCGTTCATCGAGGCGCTGCGCTTGCGCATGCACGCGCTGCCGGGGTTCCGGCCCGCGTGACCGAAGCGACCTAAGTCAGCGCGACCACCGGGTAGCGCCGCCACCCGAGCTCCGCGTGGCGCTGCCCGTGCGCGAACAGAAAGCCCAGCACCGCTTGCGGATCGGACAGCTGTTCGGGGTGGTCCGCCTTCCACTGCTCGAACTGCTGCTTCAACGCCGGTTCGTCCTCCAGCATCTGCAGCGCGGTGTCTTCGAAGACGTAGGCGGAGAAGGCCTCCTTCTTCTCCAGCACGCTGTTGAAGAAGCCCCAGCGAAAGAAGCTGTCGTGGGCTTCGGGCTCCAGCGTCTCGACCACGTAGCGGGCGTTGGGCTGGTCCAGCGACACCCACACGTCGCCCGCGCGCGCCTGGAAGGCCTCGGTGTACGTGGCCAGCACCACCCGGTCATGGAACATGTGGCCTTCGTAGGCGTTCGCGCGGGCGGTCACGTCCTGCACGCGATAGACCCGGACCGCGTCGAACAGCTGGTCGGCATCGAGGCGCCGCAGCGCGACGCCGTTCCAGGCCAGCCGCTCGAGCACTTCGCGCCAGGCCTGCGGTATCAGGTAGGCCGTGGGCGCGGCGACCACCACGTCTTCCACGCAGCGGTCGAAATGCACGATGTCCTTCTCCCAGGGCTGGTTGCGGTCGTAGGCCAGGCGCTGGTAGCTGCCGAGCCTGCTGGGCGTGCGAACCGCCTGGTAGCCCTTGAAGCGCAGGCTGGCCGGGCGGCTGTGGTCGTTGCGCCAGGTCAGCGGCCAGCGCGCCTGCTGCGCGGCGGCGGCCCGGGCATCGCGGCGCAGCGCCCGGATGCGCGGCGCATGCGCCACGGTGAACGCCAGCACCACCTCCACCAGCGTGCGCATGGCGGCCACGCGGTCGGCGTAGGGCTTGAGCATGTGGGTCTCGGGCATGAAGCCGATCGTGTGGTGCAGCGCGGCGTAGCCGGTGGAGAAACGCGGCAGGTCGAGAAAATCCTCGATGCCGTCGTCCGGCGTCTCGCCCAGCAGGTTCACGTACGGGCAGGTGGGCCAGCCGCGCTGTGCCATGTCGCCGTAGATCGCAGGCAGCATGCGCTCACGCAGGAAGCCGCCCAGCGCGCCGCCCAGCTTGTCGGGCTGGGTCGGGATCAGCGTCATGGTGCAGGCGTAGTCGGCGCCGTTCGAGGTGTGGGTGTCGACCATCACGTCCGGGTCCCACGCGGTGAAGAAGCGGTTGAAGACCTGGGCGGCCAGGCTGTCGCACTTGATGAAGTCGCGGTTCAGGTCCAGGTGCAGGCCGTTGCCGCGAAAGCCGAAGGACTCCGGCCCGAGCTGGTTCACGCGCGAGGTGCGCTGGCGGTTCACGCAGCCGTCCACGTTGTAGACCGGGATGAACAGGAACACCGTGTCGCCCAGCGCCGCCAACCGCTCGGGCTGCGTGCAGAAGTCGCGCACCAGCGCCATGCAGGCGTCGATGCCCTCGGGCTCGCCGGGGTGGATGCCGTTGTTGTTGAAGAACACGGGCCGGCCCTGCTGCCGGAGTGCCTCGCGCTCGAACACGCCGTCGGCCGTGACCACGCCAGCATGCATCGGCACGCCGGTGTCCGACACGCCGATCCGGCGCCACTGCAGCACGCCAGGAAAGCGCCCGGCCAGCTGTTCGTAGAAGGCAATGCACTCGGCCCAGGTGGCGGTCTGGTTGCCGTTGCCGATTTCGAAGGGCGTGGGGTGCAGGGTGTCGGGTGTGGCCGTCATGGAGAAATCCGCTCGTTCAACAACAAGATTCAGGGGCTGCGCAGCGTAGCAGGCTGCCGCGCGGACGCGCTCCAGCTACAGTAGTCGCCCCGATCCGGTCATCCAGCCCTTCTGCCAAGCGCTCACGCGAGCCGGACAGGTGCCGGACCAGGCCGCACAACACACATTCAAGGAAACAGAGTCATGGGCGCCCAATGGAAAGCGAAACACAAGGATCTGGCGGCCAATGCCAAGGGCCGGCTGTTCGGCAAGCTCGCCAAGGAAATCATGATCGCCGCGCGCAACGGCGCCGATCCGGCCTCCAACTCTCGCCTTCGGCTGGTGGTGGAGCAGGCCCGCAAGGTGTCGATGCCCAAGGACACGCTGGACCGCGCCATCAAGAAGGGCGCGGGCCTGACCGGCGAAGCGGTGCATTTCGAGCACGTGATCTACGAGGGCTTTGCGCCGCACCGCGTGCCGCTGATGGTCGAGTGCCTGACCGACAACGTGAACCGCACCGCGCCTGAAATGCGGGTGCTGTTCCGCAAGGGCCAGCTGGGCACCTCGGGCTCGGTGTCCTGGGACTTCGACCACGTCGGCATGATCGAGGCCGAACCCGCCAGGCCCGACGCCGACCCCGAAGTGGCCGCCATCGAAGCCGGCGCGCAGGACTTCGAGCCGGCCGGCGAGGACCACCCCGCGGTGTTCCTCACGGACCCCACCGACCTCGACCTGGTGAGCCGCGCGCTGCCGGCCCAGGGCTTCACCGTGCTGTCGGCCAAGCTGGGCTACAAGCCCAAGAACCCGGTCGATCCGGCGAGCCTGAGCGCGGAAGACCTGGAAGAGGTCGAGACCTTCCTGGCGGCCATCGACGCGAACGACGACGTGCAGAACGTGTTCGTGGGCCTGGCGGGCTGAAACACAGGCCGCCATGAAAAAAGCCGGCCTCTTTCGAGGCCGGCCTTGCGTTCGGAACCGGAAAACCCGGGTCAGAAGCTCAGAACGGAATGTCGTCGTCCATGTCGTCGAAGCCCGACGACGACTTGGCCGGGGCCTGGCGCGGTGCCGGCGCCGGAGCGCGCGGTGCGGCTGCAGGCGCACGCGGGGCGTAACCGCCACCGCCACCACCGTTGCCGCCACCACTCGCACCGCCGCCGTTGCCGCCTTGCGAATAGCCGCCACCACCGCCGCCACCTTGCGAGTAGCCGCCGTCGTCCTCGGGACCGCCCGCCGGGCCGCCCATGCCTTGACGGCTGCCGAGCATCTGCATCTGATCGGCGCGGATTTCGGTGGTGTACTTTTCGATGCCGTCCTTGTCGGTCCACTTGCGCGTGCGCAGGCTGCCTTCGACGTACACCTGCGAGCCCTTGCGCAGGTACTGGCCGGCAATTTCGGCCAGGCGGCCGTTGAAGACGATGCGGTGCCACTCGGTGGCTTCGCGCATTTCGCCGCTTTGCTTGTCTTTCCAGCGATCGGTGGTGGCCACTGTGACGTTCGCGACCTGGTCGCCGCTCGGGAAGGTCCGCATTTCGGGGTCGCGCCCCAGGTTGCCGACGACGATGACCTTGTTGACCGATGCCATATGCACTGCCCCTGATAAGTAGATGAAGGAGAAGGAAAAGAACCGGAGATTGTGCCCCAGGCCACCCGCCAGACGCGCCCCGAATGCGCCCGACTGCCAGAATGGACCGCATCGATGAACCGCGAACCTGACTTTTTCGAGCACCTGCGCACCGAGTTGCGCGGCGGCCGCATCTGGCTCGACCGGGCCATCGTGCTGGGCTACGCCATTGCGGCCGGGCTCTTCGTGGTGGGCTTCACCTTCGCCAGCGACTGGGTCTTCGGCCAGTTCCACCGCTTCTACCGCGCCTGGCCCTGGGCGGTGCTGCTGACCACGCCGCTCATCACCGCCGGCATCGTCTGGGCCACGCTGCGGTTCTTTCCCGGCGCGGGCGGTTCCGGCATTCCGCAGATCAAGGCGGCGCTGCACCCGGACCTGCCCGAGGAACGGCGCTCCATGTTCGCCTCGCTGCGGCTCACGGTCGCCAAGATCGGCCTGGGCGTGGCCGGCTTCGCGGCCGGCCTGTCGATCGGGCGCGAGGGCCCCTCGGTGCAGGTGGCGGCCGGGGTCATGCAGCACGCGCGGCGCTGGCTGTCGCCCCACACCGCCATCGATGGCCGCGCGCTGCTGGTGGCCGGCGGGGCCGCCGGCATCGCGGCGGCGTTCAACGCGCCGCTGGCGGGCGTGGTGTTCGCCATCGAGGAGCTGTCGGGCCGGCTCGAGGCCCGCTCCAGCGGGCTGATCATCACGGCCATCGTGCTGGCGGGCCTGGTGGCGGTGTCGGCCTTCGGCAACGCCAGCTACTTCGGCGTGATCCGCGTGCAGCGGCTGGGCTGGGACGCGCTCGGCCCCGGCCTGCTGGTCACCCTGCTGAGCGGCGCGGCCGGCGGGCTGTTCGCGCGGCTTCTGATCGCCTCGCTGACCGGGGCGGCCCACGGCGCACCGGGGCGCCTGCACCGCTGGCGGGCACGCTTTCCGGTGCGCTTCGCGGCCGCCGGCGGGCTGGCGGTGGCGGTCATCGGGCTGGTGACGGGCGGCGTCACCTTCGGCGCGGGCTCCGAGGCGGTCAAGCAGATGCTGCAGGGCCACGACGAGCTGACGCCGCTCTATACCGTGCTGAAGTTCGTCGCCACCTGGCTCACCGCCTGGTGCGGCGTGCCGGGCGGCATCTTCGCGCCGTCGCTGTCGATAGGCGCAGGCATCGGCGACGCGGTGGCCCGGCTGGCCGCCGGCGACCTGGGGCCGGCGCTCATCGCCATGGGCATGGCCGGCTTCCTGGCCGCGGTGACGCAGGCGCCCCTCACCGCCTTCATCATCGTGATGGAAATGGTGGACGGCCATTCGATGGTGCTGAGCCTGATGGCCGCGGCCATGCTGGCCAGCCTGGTGTCGCGCATGATCAGCCGCCCGCTGTACGACACGCTGGCCGAGCACATGGTCGACCGGGCCCTCGGTCAGCCCGGACCCAATCAGCTCAAGTCGTACACCCGCGCGGGGATGGGTCCTTGTCAAGGCCGTCAGTGT
>NZ_CEEDFC010000035.1:0-47653 GCF_979254005.1 Variovorax sp. AC103
AGCCGACCGCCGATATACCCGGCATCTGCGCATTAACTATGGGTATCTCGACGACCCGCGCTTGGAAGGGGCTATCAGGAGTCTTGGAGATCTCGCCAACGCGCAGCTTAAATCTACACCTGGAAAATCGGGACCCATCTTCGAGGAACGTTCGTCGCGACCCTAGCTTGCGACAATGCAGACCGAGGTCCGCCGCCTTCAACTGACTCTCAACATCACGCGCGCCACCTCTTTGGGCTGCTGCCGCGAACGCACTCGCACCCTTCTGTCGCAATTTTTTAACATAATCATTATTGCATAGCTAGATTGCCACACTCATTCCAACGCGCCCACGCATCATCATTAATTATGTTAAAAATACAATCTTGCACGTCACTGATGCGTAGCGCTGAGTTGCTGTTGATCATTTGCTGAATCCAATCGACGGTTACCGTCGGATCCGTCACGGGAGCCAGCCTCTCCGGCAATGCTTCCTAGCTCGCTCGGCAAAGGTCGCCACCCCATAGACCAGTGTCCCGCCGCCAAAGTTGGCGAAGCCCAGCACATCCTCCATTAACCCATCGCGCTGGTCACTCTGTCGCCTCAGCGCATCCCCTCACTTGTAGTCCATCGAGTCGGTCGCTCTGCGCCGACTCGATGAAACTCAACACAGGGGCGGCGGGTCGCTACAAAGGCTGATTCAGGTCCGCTCAGATCTCACTGCGCTGCAGCAGATACCCCAGCCCGCCGACCCTGAACCATCGGTAGCCATAGGGCTCCAGCAGCATGCAGTGCCGCCCCTTCTTGTCGGCGTTGCTGTGCGCCTCGGTCAGCAGGTTGGTGAGCCGCGCCCCGTCGGGCCCGATCTTGCGCGCCGGCAACTCGAACTCCATCGGCTGCTCCGACAGGTTGTGCACGAACAGCACCGAGTTGTTACGCCAGTCGTAGCGCAACACCAGCACTTGCGCGGACGGGTGCGCGAGCACCTCGAAGTCGCCCCACCCCACCTCCGGAATTTCCTTGCGCATGCGCAGGGCGCGCTCCATCCAGTTCAGCAGCGACTCGGGGTCGCGCCGCTGCGCGGCCACGTTGACGTGCTCGAAGCCGTAGGCGCCGCCGCTGATCACCGGGCGCACTGGCTTGCGCGCGGCGGTGAAGCCGCCGTGCGGCTCGGTGGACCACTGCATGGGCGTGCGCGCGCAATTGCGCTCGGGCAGCGCCAGGTCGTCGCCCATGCCGATCTCGTCGCCGTAGCGCAGCACGGGCGTGCCCGGCAGCGTGAGCATCAGGCTGTACGCCAGCTCGAGCCGGCGCCGGTCGCTGCCGAGCATGGGCGCCAGGCGCCGGCGGATGCCGCGGTCGTAAAGCTGCATGTCCTTGTCGGGCGCAAAGGCCGCGAACACCCGTTCGCGCTGCGCCTTGGTGAGGCGCCCGAGGTCGAGCTCGTCGTGGTTGCGCAGGAACATGCCCCACTGCGACGTGGCCGGGCGCGGCCGCGTGGCGGCCAGTGCCTTGGCGAGCGGGCGGCTGTCGGCGCTGGCCAGCGCGTAGAACAGGTTCTGGTTGACCTGAAAGTTGAACATCATGTGCAGCCGCTCACCTTCGTCGCCGAAGTACTGCATGTCGGTCTTCGGCAGCACATTGGCCTCCCCGAGGATGACGGCGTCGCCCTTGCGCCACTGCATCAGCTCCCTGAACTGGCGCAGCATGTCGTACTGCTCGCTGGGGCCCTTCACGTCGGCGCCCTTCCTGGCGATGACGAACGGCACGGCGTCCATGCGAAAGCCCGAGACGCCCAGTTGCGTCCAGAAACCCATGATCTTCAGTATCTCGGCCTGCACCATCGGATGGCTGGTGTTCAGGTCGGGCTGGAAGTCGTAGAAGCGGTGAAAGTACCAGCGCCTGGCGAGCTTGTCGTAGGTCCAGGTCGATTTCTGCACGCCGGGAAACACCACGCCGTCATCGGCGCGCGGCGGCTTGCGCTCGGCCCACACGTACCAGTCGTGGTACTTGCTGTTGCGGTCGCGCCGGGCTTCCTGGAACCAGGGGTGCTGGTCGGAAGTGTGGTTGACCACCAGGTCGATCAGCACGCGCATGCCGCGCTGCGCGGCCGCGTGGGTGAACTCCACGAAGTCGCCCAGCGTGCCGAAGCGGGGGTCGACGTTGTAGTAGTCCGCCACGTCGTAGCCGTCGTCGCGGCCCGGCGAGGTCTGGAACGGCATGAGCCAGATGGTGGACACGCCCAGCCCGTTGAGGTAGTCGAGCCGGCGCGTGAGGCCCTCGAAGTCGCCGCATCCGTCGCCGTTCGCATCCATGAAGGTCTCGACCGACAGACAGTAGACGACGGCGTTCTTATACCAAAGGTCTTTGATCATGCATTCCTGCTTTCAGGGAAGGACTCGCACACATGGACCCCAGGCAAAACCCCCCGTCGCCCGACAGCTGGTGGAAGAACGGCATCGTCTATCAGATCTACCCGCGTTCGTTCCAGGACAGTGACGGCGACGGCATCGGCGACTTGCGCGGCATCCGGCAACGGCTCGATTATTTGGTGTCGCTCGGCGTGGACGCCGTCTGGATTTCGCCGATCTACCCCTCACCAATGGCCGACTTCGGGTACGACATATCCGACTACTGCGGCATCGACGCCCGCTTCGGCACGCTGGCGGACTTCGACGAACTGGTGCGCGGCGCGCACGCGCGCGGGCTGAAGGTCATTCTCGACTTCGTGCCCAACCACACCTCCGACCAGCACCCGTGGTTCACGCAGAGCCGGTCTTCGCGGCACGACCCGAAGCGCGACTGGTATATCTGGCGCGACCCTGCACCGGACGGCGGCCCGCCGAACAACTGGCTCAGCAACTTCGGCGGCCCGGCCTGGACGCTCGACGAGGCCACCGGCCAGTACTACCTGCACTCGTTCCTGCGCGAGCAGCCCGACCTCGACTGGCGCAACCCCGACGTGCGCGCGGCCATGTACGAGGCGCTGCGCTTCTGGCTGCGCCGCGGCGTGGACGGCTTTCGCATCGACGTGCTGTACCACCTGGTGAAGGACGCGCTGTTTCGCGACAACCCGGCCAACCCGGCGTTCGTGCCGGGCGGCGACCCGTCGCACAGCCTGCTGCCGCTGTACACCGCCGACCTACCCGAGGTGCAGGACATCGTGCGCGAGATGCGCGCCGTGGTCGACGCCTTCAGCGACGCACAGGGCGAGCGCGTGCTGATCGGCGAGCTCTACCTGCCGCTGGCGCGCCTGATGGCGTACTACGGGCTCGACAGCACCGGCGTGCTGCAGGGCGTGCAGCTGCCGTTCAACTTCCAGCTCATCGGCGCGCAGTGGCAGGCCGATGTCATCCGCCGGCTGGTGCACGACTACGAAGCCGCGCTGCCGCCGGGCGCGGCGCCCAACTGGGTGCTCGGCAACCATGACAAGCCCCGCATCGCCAGTCGCGTCGGTCCGTTGCGCGCCAGGCTCGCGGCCATGCTGCTGCTGACCCTGCGCGGCACGCCCACGCTCTACTACGGCGACGAAATAGGAATGACCGACGTGCCCATTCCGCCCAATGAGGTGCAAGACCCGTTCGAGAAGAACGAGCCGGGCAAGGGCCTGGGCCGCGACCCGCAGCGCACGCCGATGCAGTGGAGCACCGGCGCGCACGCTGGGTTCAGCCAGGGCAGGCCCTGGCTGCGGCTGGCGGACGACTGGGCCACGCACAACGTCGAGCTGCAGCAGGCCGATGCGGCGTCGATGCTCGCGCTGTACCGCCGGTTGATCGCGCTGCGGCGCGCGGAGCCCGCGTTGCACGCCGGCGCATGGGAACCGGTGGACGCGGGTGCGGACGTCGTGGCGTATGCGCGCACCTTCGCGCAGCGGCGGCTCGTGGTGCTGCTGAACTTCGCGGAGGCGCCGCGGGACGTCGATGGGTCGGTGGTCGGTGCTAAAGCCGACGTGCTCGCGAGCACCCGGCCCGAGCGAACGGGCCTTCAGGGCGGGCTGCTGACGTTGCAGGCGCTTGAAGGCGTGGTGCTGGCCTGTGCCAATGAATAGTGGGGAGCGAGCAGCTCCACGCGGCTAGCGCCCCGTGAACCGCGCAAGCCGCCGCTCCACGAAGTGCTGCACGCCTTCGGTGAAGTCCTCGCTGCGAATGCTCTGCACCATCTCGGCATTCGCGAGCGCCACGGC
This sequence comes from Variovorax sp. AC103, assembly GCF_979254005.1. NCBI lineage: Bacteria > Pseudomonadati > Pseudomonadota > Betaproteobacteria > Burkholderiales > Comamonadaceae > Variovorax > Variovorax sp. AC103. Next base: position 4,163 of record NZ_CEEDFC010000035.1, read on the forward strand.
CTCGCCCAGGGTCTGCCACGGCGCCTCCCACAGCTGCTGCTTCATCACGCGCACCGAGCGGGGCGACACCTCGCTCGACAGCGTCGCGGCCAGCGCCTGCGCTTGCGCCAACAGCTCGTCCGCCGGCACGACGCGGTTGACGAGGCCCATGGCCAGGGCCTCGGCCGCGTCGATCTTGCGCGAGGTCAGCAGCAGGTCGGTGGCGTTGGCATGCCCCACGATGCGCGGCAGGATCCAGGCGATGCCGTGCTCGGCGATCAGCCCGCGCTTGGCGAAGGCGGTGGCGAACACCGCCTTGTCCGAGGCGATGCGGAAGTCGCTGTACAGCGCCATGATCAAACCCAGGCCGGCGGCCGCGCCGTTGATGGCGCTGATGATGGGCTTCGGCGCGGCGGGAAAGTAGGTGTACCGCGTCTGGTAGTCGGCGCGCCGGTTCATGTCGTAGGGCCGCATCCATTCCTCGGCCTGGATGTCCTCGGGCGGCAGCACGGCGAGCTCTTCCATGTCCATGCCCGCGCAGAAGGCGCGGCCCGCGCCGGTGAGCACGATGGCGCGCACGGCCTTGTCCCGCCCCGCGGTTTCGATGGCGGTGCGCAGCTCTGCCTCCAGCACCTTGGTCAGGGCATTCATCTGCCCCGGCCGGTTGAACGTGATGGTGGCGACGGGGCCGTCGACCTGGTAAATGATCTGTTGGAAAGTCATGGGGTGTGTCGAATCAGGTGGGGGTGAACGCCATGAAGGCCGGCGGCAACTGCAGGGAGACCGGCTCGAGGAACTCCTCGATGCCGAAGCGGCCGTTCTCGCGCCCGATGCCGGATTTCTTGAAACCGCCGAAGGGCGCCGCAGGGTTGAAGGGCGCGCCGTTGATGTCGACCTGCCCGGCGCGCAGGCGGCGCGCGACCGCCAGCGTCTGCGCGGCGACAGGGCCCCACACGGCGCCGGCCAGGCCGTAGTCGGTGCCGTTGGCCAAGGCAATGCCGGCGTCGATGCCGTCGTAAGCCATCAGCACCAGCACCGGGCCGAAGACCTCTTCCCGTGCCACGGCCATGCCGGGCTCGACGTCGGTGAGCACGGTGGGCGGCACGAAGAAGCCATGCGCGGGCACCGGGGTGTCGGCTTCGATGCGCCGCGCGCCGGCCGCGAGCGCCTCGTCGATCAGGCCCGACACCTTCTGCTGCTGCGCCCTGGAGATCAGCGGGCCGAGCCGCGTGGCACCGTCCGCCGGGTCGCCCATGCGGTAGCCGGCGAGCAGCTCCCGCGCGATGCCTTCGGCTTCGGCGAGCGACGCGCGCGGCACCAGCAGGCGCGTGGTCGCGGAGCAGGTCTGGCCCGAGTTCAGCATGCAGCCGGCCAGCGTCGCCTTCACGGCCAGCGCCAGGTCGGTCCCGGGCAGCACGAGCGCGGCCGACTTGCCGCCCAGCTCGAGCGCCACGCGCTTGATGTCGCTGCCGGCCACCGATGCAATGTGGCGCCCGGCGCGCGTCGAGCCGGTGAACGACACCATGTCGACGCCGGGGTGGCGCACCAGTGCGTCTCCCACCTCTGCGCCCACGCCGTGCACCAGGTTGAACACGCCGGGCGGAAGCCCGGCCTGCCGCACGGCCTCGGCCAGCAGGAAGGCGCTCGTGGGCGCGAGCTCCGAAGGCTTGAGCACCACGGTACACCCCGCGAGCAACGCGGGCGCGACTTTGCCGGTGATCTGGTGCAGCGGATAGTTCCACGGCGTGATGCAGGCCACCACGCCGGTGGGCACCTGCTGCACCAGCGAGTGGCCGATGCGCGATGTCCATTCGAATTCGGCCGCGAGGTCGGCGTACATGTCCCACGCCGCGAGGGGCGCGCCGACCTGGATGCGGGCTGCGAGCTTGCGCGGCATGCCGACCTCGCGCGAGATGGCGATGGCCAGGGCCTCGCCCTGCTCGCGCAGCGCCGCGGCCACCCGGCGCACGGCGGCGATGCGCTCGACCACGGGCGTCGCGGCCCAGCTTTCGAACGCGCCGCGCGCGGCGGCCACTGCCGCGTCGACGTCGGCCGCCGACGCGCTGCGGTAAGAGGCGAAGCTCGCCTCCGTGAAACTGTCGAGCACGGGCAGGTCGTGCTCGCCGTGCGCGGGCACCAGGGCCCCGCCGATGAAGAGGTGGGTGTGTCTTGTCATGCGGGTCATTCGTTGGGGGGGTTCGGGGTGCGGGCCGCGTCGCGCCGCGCGATGAACTCGCGCATCACGCGCTGCGGCTCGCCGGTCGAGTAGCACTCGAGCTGGTAGCGAATGCCCGCGCTGCAGGCTTCCTCGAAGCCCGGCTGCGTGCGTTCGCGAAAGCGCTGCTTGGTCGTGCGCAGCGCGGCGCCCGGCAATGCGGCCAAGGCGCTCGCGCGCTCCAGCGCGCGCGGCAGCACCTGGGCGGGCTCGACCAGGTCGTTGACCAGCCCCAGCTCGAAGGCGCGCTGCCCGGTGATGAGCTCGCCGGTGAGCGACAGCTGCTGGTTGAGCGAATGGCCGATCTGCAGCGACATCAGGTACGAGCCGACCACGCTCGCCAGGCCGGCCCTGACCTCGGGCTGCCCCATGCGCAGCGTGGCATGCGCCACCCGCAGGTCGCACATCAGCGCCATCTGGAAGCCCGCGCCGACCGCCGTGCCGTTCAGCGCGGCCACGATCGGCTTGGTCACGTCGCGCACCGCCTGGTACATCGCATGCTGGCGGCTGAGCCAGCCGGCCAGCGTGTGGGTGTCGATGGTGGCCGACTCGTCCAGGTCCTGGCCGCCGCAGAAGGCGCGCTCGCCGCTGCCGGTGAGCACCAGCGCGCGCACGGCGGGGTCGGCGTCGAGCGCTCGCAGCGCGTCGGTGAGGCCCTGGCGCAGCTCGGGGTCGACCGCGTTCATCACCGCGGGGCGGTGGAGCGTGACGACGGCGATGCCGTCGCGCTGCTGTACAAGAACCGTGTCATTCATGCCCATGCTCCTTGCGTGCCGGCGCGCTCGATCACCGCGTCGACGGCCCAGCCGCCCTGCCCTTCGTCGCCGACGATCAACGGATTCAGGTCGATCGACGCGATCGCCTTCGGGTGCGCGGCGGCCAGCGCGCCGAGCGCCACCGCCGCGCGGGCCACCACTTGCAGGTCGACCGGGTTCTCGCCGCGAACACCGGCCAGCACGGGCGCGATGCGCAGGCTGCGAAGCTTGGCGAGCACGTCGGCCTCGCAGAACGGGTGGAGCAGCACGACGAAGTCGCGCAGCGCCTCCACGTACTTGCCGCCGTCGCTCACCATGACCACCGTGCCGAACAGCGGGTCTTGCCGGACGCCGAGCGCGAACTCGCGGCGGCCGCGCACGCGCTGCGCGACGATCACGCCGTCCAGCGGCACGCCCATGGCCGCGACCTTTTGCGTGCAGCGGGTCCAGGCATCGACGACCGCTTCGGCCGTCTGCAGGCCGACGAAGACCAGGCCGTGCTCGCTCTTGTGCGGAATGCGCGCCGAGCAGGCCTTGACCACCACGTCCGGCCCCAGGGCGCGCCATGCCTGCACCGCCTCGTCGGCGTTGCGGCACAGCCGGTAGGGCACGGTGGGAATGCCGGCTTCGGCAATCAGCGCCAGGCTGTCGGCCTCGCTCAGCAGCGGCTCGTCGCCCCCGGCCGCTGGATGCATCGCGGGGAATGCAGGCACCGTTGCCACGGCGCCAGCCAGGGCGCTGCGCGCCGCCGCCTGCCGCAGCAGCGCGCCGTGCCGGCTCCACTGGTGCAGCGCGTCGATGGCATCGGTCTCGTGCGCGAACACCGGCACGCCGGCGGCACGGAAGGCCTCGCGTACCGACGCCTGCGGCGCCGATACCGCCGTCGGCTTGCCGCGCGATGCCGCGAAGCGCGCCGTGTCGCGGGCCATGCCCGGCACGTCGTAACCCTCGCCGGCCACCGGCACGCCGACCAGGAACATGTCGGCCTGCGGGTCGGCCGCCAGCGCGCCGAGCGTGTCGGCGTACATGCCCCCTTTGGTCATCAGCGACGCCGTGAGGTCGACCGGGTTCTGCGCCGTCGCGAAGCTGGGCATGATCGCGGCCAGCGCCTTCACCACCGGCGCGCCCAGTTCCGCCAGCGGCAGCCCCAGCGACTCGGCCGCGTCCGCGCACAGCACGCCGACCGCCCCGCTATGGCTCATGACCACCAGCCGCTCGGCAGGCCGCGGCGGCGCCGCGAGGTACAGCTCGACGGCGTTGACCAGGCCGTGCACGTCCCTCGCGCGCCAGATGCCGTGGCGCTCTAGAAAGGCGTCGACCACCACGTCGTCGTTGACGATGGCACCTGTGTGCGACGCGGCCGCCTTCGCGCCGTGCGCGCTGCGGCCCGACTTCAGCGCGACTACCGCCGCGCCGCGCGCGCCGGCCACGCGCGCCACCTCGGCCAGCATCGCCGGGTCGCCCAACGACTCGATGTACATCAGCACCACGCGAATGTCGGGGTCGGCAGCGGCGGCCAGCGCCAGTTCGCACACCGAGGCATCGGCGTCGTTGCCCGAGGCGACCAGGTAGCGCACGCCCACGCCGCGCTCGCGCAACATCGCATACGGCATCACGCTGGCCGCGCCGCTCTGGCTGACGATGGCCACGGGCCCGTCCTGCGGCGCGACCTCCATGAACATGGTGCTGAAGTTCATCACCGCGCCGGTCTGGAAGTTGGCCACGCCCTGCGCGTTGGGCCCGACCAGGCGCACGCCGAGGCGGCGCGCCTGCGCAACCAGCGCATGCTGCAGCGCCATGCCGGCGGCGCCGGTCTCGCCGAAGCCCGAGCTCATGACGATGGCCGCGGCCACGCCGCGCGCGGCGCACTGGTCGATCACGCCGGCCACGGCCTCCTGGCCGACCGCCACGATCGCCACGTCGGGCGCCTCCGGCAGCGCGTCGAGCGAGGGGTACGCGCGCAAGCCCTGCACCGTTTCGCGCTTCGGGTTGATCGGGTAGATGGCGCCGCGGAAGCCGAAGCGCTGCAGGTAGTGCAGGGGCCGGCCGCCGACCTTGTTGCGGTCTTCGGTGGCACCGACGACGGCGATGCGTTGCGGCGAGAACGCCGTCTTCAGGCGAGGATCGAGCATGGAATTCATGGGGAGCGTGCGATTCAGTCGAGGCTGGCGCCGGAGTTCTTCACCACCGGCGCCCACTTGGCGGTGTCGCTCTTGATGAGCGCGGCAAACTCGCCCGGCGTGGTACTGCGCGCCTCGGCGCCGTCGGCCTCCATGCGCTTCTTCATGTCGTCGGCGGCCATGATGGCGGCGATCTCGCGCTGCAGCCGGTCGATGACCGGCGCGGGCGTGGCCTTCGGCGCCAGCACGCCGTACCAGATCGCCACGTCGAAGCCCTTGAGCCCGGCCTCCTGCGCCGTCGGCACGTTGGGCAGCAGCGGCGAGCGCCTGGGCCCCGTCACGGCCACCGCATGCACCTTGCCGGCGGCGAGGTTCTGCGTTTGCTGGGCGATGGTGTCGAACATCATCGACAGCCGCCCGCCCAGCAGGTCGATGAGCGCGGGCGCGGAGCCCTTGTACGGAATGTGATTGATCTGGATGCCCGCGGTGCTGCGAAACAGCTCGCCCGACAGGTGGTTGGAGCTGCCGTTGCCGGCGGAGCCGTAGGTCAGTTCGCCCGGCTTGGCCTTGGCCAGCGCCACCAGTTCGGCCAGGTTCTTCGCCGGCACCTGCGGGCTGACGACCAGCACGTTCATGGTCGTGGCCATGAGGCTGACCGGCGCGAAGTCTTTCACCGGGTCGTAGCGCAGCTTCTTGTACAGGCTGGGGTTGATGGCCATCGTGCCGGTGGTGCCGAAGAACAGCATCTGCCCGTCGGCCGGTGCGCGCGCCACCAGTTCGGCGGCAATGCCGCCGCCGGCGCCGCCCCGGTTGTCGATGATGACCTGCTGCCCCAGCCTGTCGCCGAGCTTCTGGGCCAGCAGCCGAGCCATCGAATCGGTCGGGCCGCCGGGCGGGAACGGCACGACCAGGGTAACGGGTTGCCTGGGGTAGGCCGTGTCCTGGGCGTGCGACAGGGGCGAGGCCAGCAGCAGCGGCAGGGCCAGCGCCGCGCACAGCGAGTGCATGAGTTTCAAGCTTGTCTCCTTTTATGGTTTGCAACGCCGAGGTTAGGACGCGCGCTCGTTTCCAGAAAGGCGAATGAATGGATTTCAGGTTTCCATTAAAGTGAAACCATGAAACTCAAGCAGCTGGACACTTTCCTGCTCGTGGCGGACATGCAGTCGCTGTCGCGCGCGGCCATTGCGTCGGACACCGCGCAGTCGCTGGTGAGCCGGCAAATTTCCATGCTCGAGGCCGCGTGGGGCGGGCGGCTGTTCGAGCGCACCGGGCGCGGCATGACGCTGTCCGACTTCGGCAAGCGCATGTACCCGGAGGTCAAGCGCGTGCTCGACCAAGTGCACCAGCTCGACACCACCGCGAGCGAGGCGGCCGGCGTGCTGACCGGCACCGTGCATGTGGGCGTGCTGCCTTCGCTCTCGCGGCAACTTCTGCCCCGGCTGCTGGCCGACATTCGCGAGCGGGCGCCGGCCTTGCGCCTGCATGTACTGGAAGGCTTCAGCGGCACGCTGGACGATCAGCTGGCCTCAGGCAGGCTCGACATGATCGTCGTCAACCGCTACGGCTCTTCGGCGCTGCGCGGCGAAGACGTGCTCGGCAAGGTCGACACGTTTCTCGTCGGCAAGGCGGGCGGCCCCGAGCTTGCGGGACCGACGATGCCGTTTCGCGCCCTCGCCGGGCTGCCGCTGGTCTTGCCGGCCGTGCCCAACGGCCTGCGCGCCACGCTCGACGTGCTTTCGCGGCGGCACAACATCGAGCTCGACATCGTCATGGAGGTGGACACCGCCACGTCGATGAAAGACGTAGCGGCCAGCGGCCACGCCTTCACCCTGCTGCCGAAGACGGCGGTGGCGCAGGAAGTGGAGGCGGGCCTGCTTGGCGCGTGCCGGGTGGCGAGCCCCGGCATTCGGCGGACCATTGCGCTGAGCCTCTCGCGGCAAAGGCCGCTGTCGGACGGCGCGCGGCTGGTGGCCTCGCGAGTGAACCTGCTCGCGTCAGCCCTGCTGCGCGACCAGTGAGCCGGCCCGCGCCACGCGCCGCAGGGCCTGCGGCGGCTGGCCGTACACGCGCACGAAGGCGCGCCGCATGCGCTCGGTGTCTTCGAAGCCGGTGAGCCGCGCCACCGCTTCGATGCTGCTGTCGCCGCCCTCGATGTGCGCGCGCGCGACTTCGGCGCGAATGCGCTCCACGGCCTTGGCCGGGGTCTGCCCGGTCTCGGCCTTGAAGGCGCGCATGAACTGGCGCGGGCTCACGCAGGCCACGTCGGCCAGCCGCTCGATGCCGAGGTCGGCCGTCAGGTTTTCGCCGATGTGTGCCAGCACGGCGCGCATGCGCTCGCTTTGCGGCGCAAGGTCTTGCAGCGCCGAGAACTGCGACTGCCCGCCCGCGCGCCGGTGGTAGACCACCATCTCGCGCGCCACGGCGCCCGCGACGTCCGCGCCCAGGTCGGCCTCCACCATGGCAAGCGCCAGGTCGATGCCGGCGGCGATGCCCGCCGAGCTCCACACGTTGCCGTCGCGCACGAAGAAGCGGTCGGCATCGACGGTGACGCTCGGGTGCTCCCGCTGCAGCCGCGTGGCCTGCCGCCAGTGCGTGGTGGCGCGGCGGCCGTCGAGCAGGCCCGCTTCGGCCAGCAGGAAAGCGCCGGTGCACACGCTGGCCACGCGCCGCCTGGCCGCGAACGCGGCGCGCAGGTGCTGCATGAGCGCGGGCGTGGCGGCGCCGGGCTTTCGCGCGCCCCAGCCGCCGGGCACGACGAGCGTGTCGGCCAGCGTATCGGTATGGGTGCCACGCCAGCTGCGCGTTTGTATCTCTAGCCCGGCCGAGCACGTTACGCGCCCGCCGCGCTCCGACAGCACCGAGATCTCGTAGGCCGGGCCGCGCCGCTTGCGCCCCAGCTCGGCCGCCACCTGGAACACCGACAGCGGGCCCGCCATGTCCAGCAGCTGGAACTCGGGAACGAGCAGGAAGGCGACGGAATGGGTCATGTCACTTTATGAGGGAAATGTGTCTTTCTTGCCGCAGTGTCGGTGCATAGAGTCGATGGTGTCAAACGCCCTTGCCTTGCTCACGTCCTTCCATGACCGACACCCCCTCCACCCCTACGTCCGCTGCGTCCGCCACGTCCGCTACAGGCCGCCGCGACGCGCGCGTGCTCGCGATCTGCCAGGGCCTCTACACGGCGGCCGTGTCCATCGACCTCACGCTCACCGCGCTCACGGGGCACATGCTCGCGCCCGACAAGTCGCTGGCCACGCTGCCGTTCGCGCTCATCACGGTGGCGGGCGCGGTGGCCACGTGGTTCGCCTCGCTGCTCATGCAGCGCATCGGCCGGCGCGGCGGCTTCACGCTGGGGGCGCTCGCGGGCACGGCGGGCGGGCTGGTGTCGGTGTGGGCGGTGTTCCACGACGACTTCTGGGTGTTCTGCGCCGGCACGGCGCTGGTGGGCGTGTACCAGGCCTTCGCGCAGTTCTACCGGTTGGCGGCGGCCGACGGCGTGGCCGCTGCGGACAAGAGCCGCGCGGTATCGACGGTGCTGGCAGGCGGGGTCGTCGCGGCCGTGGCGGGGCCTGCGCTGGCGGCGTGGAGCAAGGACCTTTTTCCGCCGGTGCTGTTCGCGGGCGCGTACCTGATGGTCGCGGTGCTGGGCGCGGTGTCGGTCGTGCTGATACTGGCGCTGTACCGCGACACGCAGGCGCAGGCCGCGCCGGGCGCGCCGGTCGACACGCGCCCGCCGCGGCCGCTGCGCGACGTCGCGCGCCAGCCGATCTTCATTGCCGCGCTGGCCAACAACGTTGGTGGGCTCGGTGTCGATGATGTTTGTGATGACGGCCGCGCCGCTGGCCGCCGTGGCCTGCAACCATTCCATCAACGACGGCGCGGGCATCATGCAGTGGCACCTGGTGGGCATGTATGCGCCGGCGCTGTTCGCGGGCGCGCTCATCCAGCGGTGGGGCCTGGCGCGGGTGGTGAGCCTGGGCATGGTGCTCAACGTGGTGTGCTCGGTGGTCGCGATGAACTCGACCACGCTGCCCGCCTTCTACGCCGCGCTGTTCTGCCTGGGCGTGGGCTGGAACTTCATGTTCGTTGCCGGCACCACGCTGCTGGCGCAGTCGTACCGGCCACAGGAGCGCGGCCGCGCGCAGGGCGCTGCCGAGCTGCTGCGCAACGTGTGCACCGCCTTCGCGACGCTGGCCGCCGGCCCCGCCCTCGACCACTTCGGCTGGGCGCCGCTCAATGCCGCGATGCTGCCGGTGGTGCTGCTCGCGGCCGGCATGACCTTCGTCTGGGTGCGCTCGGCGCGGCATGCGGCGGCGGTGAAGGCAGCGTGAGGCAGAAGCGAGGGCATTCGTTAGCGCGGGAGCGGTTGCGCTCGGTGGGCACGAAGCGCGTCAGGGCACCAGCGACCGCACCGCGTTTTCCAGCGCCCGAAGCAGCGGGCCTTTGCGCGCACTGAGCGTGTCGACGCTCATGCCCAGCGTGATGCCCATGTGAGGCTGCCCGGCAATGGCCGGCAGCAGCATCGACAGGTTCGCGTAGCCGGCGCGAGGGTAGTGGATGCTTTCCGCCCACCCGCGCTCGCGGCACGCCCGAACCTCGGCCACGAGCGCCGGCACGTTCACGCGCTGCTCCGAAGACGTCGCCTGCGCGTTGGCGCGCTGCGCGATGCGCTGAACCTCGCGGTCGCTCTCGCGCGTCAGCAGCATCTTTCCGGCGGCGGACAGGCACACCGGCCGCATCACGCCGACGGAGTACCGCAGCGCGTTGGGCTTGTGGCTCGGCAGCGAAAGAATGAATCGCACGTGGATGCCCTGGCGCAGGCCCACCAGCACGGCCTGGCCCGTGTGCAGGCGCAGTTGCTCCATGTTGGAGAACAGGCTGGCCTGGCCGAACAGCTCGTCGTGCATCCAGGTGCCCAGCAGCATCACGCGCAGGGTGGGCCGGTAGCTGCGGGTGGCGGTGTCGTGGATGAGGTAGCCGAGCGACTCCAGCGTGCGCAGCAGCATCGAGGTGCTGGACTGCGGGTAGTCCAGCGCGTCCGCCACCTCGGACACGGTGGCGGGGCCGTGGCGCGCGGCGAAGAACTCCAGCATTTCCAGCGTCCTGCGCGCGGACTTGACCTCGGAGCGCTCCGACGCGTGCGCATTCGCTTCGTTTGCCGCATTCGACGGGGCCTGCGTAGCTTTGGGTTTCATGGGGCAACGGTGTGTGCGGCAGCCGACTATGCCGCGCCCCGGCCCGCCGCAGCTTCGCGCTAACCCCTATCGATTCATCACATATGTGATGCACCTGCGGGGTGGCCAAACCTACATTCGTTCGCAGTCCCGCCCCCCACGAAGGAGATCGAACGATGTTTCCCCGCAACTGCTGGTACGTCGCCGCCATGGCGCACGAAGTGAGCGACGCGCTGTTCCCGCGCACCCTGCTGAACGAGCCGGTGCTGCTGTTCCGCCGCCAGGACGGCAGCGCCGCGGCCATTGAAAACCGCTGCAGCCACCGGCGCGTGTCGCTGCACCTGGGCAAGCGCGTGGGCGACCACGTGCAGTGCGGCTACCACGGAATGGAGTTCGACGGCAGCGGCCAGTGCGTGCGCATTCCCAACCAGCAGCGCATTCCGCCGAAGGCCTGCATCAAGGCCTACCCGCTGGTCGAGCGCGACAGCTTCCTGTGGATATGGATGGGCGACAAGGCCCTGGCCGCGCACACACCGGTGCCCGACTTCTCGACCGTCTGCAGCTCGCCCGCCTACGTGGGCCGGCGCGGCGACGCGCTGCGCGTGGAGGCGCCCTACACCTACAACCTGGAGAACGTGATGGACCTGTCGCACGTGAGCTATGCGCACCAGCAGACCGTCGGCACGCAGGACGTGGCCGAGACCAGGCCGCGCACGACCGTGTCGGCGCACGGCGTGGAAGTGCACCGCGAGTGGGAGCGCACCGAGGCCGCGCCGGTGTTCAAGCGCCTCTTCGGCTGGAGCGAGACCCGGCGCACGCAGACCATCCGCTTCTGGCCGGGCGCCAACATCCAGCTGGACATCAGCTCGCAGCCCGTGGGCAACACCGACCCGGCGCTGGTGCGCAACATTCGCGTGGTGGGGCCCTGCACGCCCGAGACCGAAGGCACGCACCTGAAGTTCTCCACCATGTACCGCGACTTCGCGCTGGACGACACGGACATCACCCAGCGGCTCGCCGATGCCTTCCTGGTCACCCTGCACGAAGACAAGGTGCTGATGGAGAACCAGTGGCGCAACGTGCTCGCCGACGGCGCCGGCGCGCCGATGGTCGACATCGCGGTCGACCAGGCGCCGCTGGCCACGCGCCGCATGCTGCAGAAGATGGCGCTCGCTGAAAGCCAGGGCCAAGGCCAGGCCCAACCCTGAGCCGCGGCCATGCGCGCGCACGCAGCCCTTGAACAACAACACAGAGACAACCCCCATGACCACCCAACGACGTATCGCACTCGCCGCCATGCTGGCGACACTCTGCGGCTTGAGCGGCGCGGCGCGAGCCGCCGAGCCCGCCGCCTTCCCGCGCAAGCCCGTGACCATCGTCGTGCCCTACCCGGCCGGCGGCGCGTCCGACGCGTTGATACGGCCCATGGCCGAGAAGCTCTCGCGCATGTGGGGCCAGCCGGTGATCGTAGACAACCGCACCGGCGCCAACGGCATCATCGCGACGCAGGCGGTGATGCGCGCCGAGCCCGACGGCCACACAATCCTGCTGCACCTGACGGGCTTCATCCAGAACGCCAGCCTGTACCGCAAGCTGCCCTACGACCCGTTCAAGGACCTGGCGCCCGTGACGCAGCTGGGCACGCAGCCGATGGGGCTGGCGGTGGGGTCGGCGAGCCCGTACACCTCGGTGGCGGCGCTCTCGGGCGGCCTCAAGGGGAAGGCAGCGGGCACCAGCGACTTCAGCTACGGCTCGTTCGGCATCGGCTCCACCGGCCACATCTTCGGCGAGCTGCTCAAGCAGAACATCGGCGTGGACATGCCCCACGTGGCCTACCGCGGCGAGGGGCCGATGCTGATCGACCTGATGTCGGGCCGAGTGACCGTCGGCTTCGTCTCGTCGGCCACGGCGGCGACGCGGCAGAAGGACAAGTCGCTGCACATCCTGGCCGTGACCGGGCCGCACCGGCTGGCGTCGATGCCGCAGGTGCCCACCCTGTCCGAGGCCGGCATGAAGGGCTACGACCTGGTGGGCTGGCACGGCTTCTTCCTGCCGAAGAACACGCCTGCCGCGGTGGTGGAGCGCATTGCCGCCGACACGCGCACCGTGCTCGCGCAGCCCGACATCGTCGCGCGCATGCGCGAGCTCGAAATAGAACCCACCGGCACCTCGCCCGCCAACTTCGCGAAGCTGCTGCGCAGCGACTACGCGAAGTGGGACGGGCTCATCAAGCAATTCAAGATCGAACTGGAATGACCACGACATGCTGAGCTCCACCACCCTGCCTGCGCGCCTGCAACTCGCAGACCCGCTGCTGCTGAAGACCCAGGCCCACATCGGCGGCCAGTGGCTCGACGCCGACGACGGCGCGACCTTCGACGTGACCGACCCCGCGAGCGGCGCGCTGCTGGCCGCCGTGCCCGCCATGGGCGCCGGCGAAACGGCACGCGCCATCGAGGCCGCCCAGGCCGCCCTGCCCGCATGGAAGGGCCTGCCCGCCGCCGCCCGCGCCGGCGTGCTGCGCCGCTGGAACGACCTGATGCTCGCGCACGCCGAAGACCTGGCGCGCATCCTCACCGCCGAGCAGGGCAAGCCGCTGGACGACGCGCGCGCCGAGGTGGGCTACGCGGCCTCGTTCATCGAGTGGTATGCCGAAGAGGCGCGCCGCGTGTACGGCGACGTGATTCCCGGGCCCTCGGGCGACCGGCGCATCGTGGCGCTGAAGGAGCCCGTGGGCGTGTGCGCGGCCATCACGCCGTGGAATTTTCCGTACGCGATGGTCACGCGCAAGGCGGCGGCCGCGCTGGCCGCCGGCTGCACCATGGTGCTGAAGCCGGCCGAGCAGACACCGCTGTGCGCGTTCGCGCTCATGGAGCTGGCCGTGCGCGCCGGCGTGCCGGCCGGTGTGTTCAACTTGGTCACCGGCGACCCGGTGGCCATCGGCGGCGCGCTCACCGCGAGCCCGGTGGTGCGCAAGCTCAGCTTCACGGGCTCGACCGAGGTCGGCCGCCTGCTGATGCGCCAGTCCGCCGGCACGCTGAAGAAGCTGTCGCTGGAGCTGGGCGGCAACGCGCCCTTCATCGTGTTCGAAGACGCCGACCTGGACGCGGCCGTCGACGGCCTCATGGTCGCCAAGTTTCGCAATGCCGGCCAGGCCTGCATCGCGGCCAACCGGGTCTATGTGCATGCGCGCGTTTACGAGCGCTTCGCCGACAAGCTCGCAGGCGCCGTCGCCGCGCTCAACGTGGCCGAAGGCACGGTGCCGGGCTCGCAGATCGGCCCGCTGATCGACGCCGACGCGCTGGCCAAGGTCGAGCGCCACGTGGCGGACGCGGTGGCGCGCGGGGCGCGCGTGCTGGTGGGCGGCAAGCCGCATGCGCTCGGCGGCAGCTACTACGAGCCGACCGTGCTGGCTGGTGCCGATGCATCTATGCTGCTGGCGCAGGAGGAAACCTTCGGCCCCGTGGCGCCGCTCTTTCGTTTTGACGACGACGCCGAGGCCATCGCGCACGCCAACAGCCTGGAGTTCGGGCTGGGCGCGTACGTGTACAGCCGCGACCACGCACGCATCTGGCGGACCATCGACGTGCTGGAAGTCGGCATGGTCGGCGTGAACAGCGGGCTGATCTCGACCGCGGTGGCGCCCTTCGGCGGCGTGAAGCAGTCGGGCATCGGGCGCGAAGGCTCGTATCACGGCATCGAGGAATACCTGGTCGTGAAGTACGTGTGCCTGGGCGGGCTCGATGGGCTCGGCGTTTCTGGCTCCCCCGGCTCACCTCGCACTGCCCTGCACGCATGAGCACCTTCGACGTTCGGCTGCACGCGGTTCGCCTCGAAGCAGAAGGCGTGCACTCCTTGGAGCTGCGGGCGTTGCCGGGGCAGGCGCTGCCGCCCTTCACGGCAGGGGCGCACATCGACCTGCACCTGCCGAACGGCATGGTGCGCAGCTATTCGCTGTCGAACCCGCCCGCCGAAACGCTGCGCTACGTGCTCGGCGTGCACCGCAGCCCGACCAGCCGCGGTGGCTCGGCGCTGGTGCATGCGCAGCTGCACGTCGGCCAGACGCTGCGCGTGGGCATGCCGCGCAACAACTTCCCCTTGTTCGAGGCCGCGCCGCACACCGTGCTGATCGCGGGGGGCATCGGCATCACGCCGCTGCGCTCGATGATCGGCCGGCTCGAGGCGCTGGGCCGCTCGTGGGAGCTGTTCTATGGCTGCCGCCGCCGCGCCTGCGCCGCCTGGCACGACGAGCTGCTGGCCCTGGACGCGCAGGCACCCGGGCGGGTGCATTTCAGCTTCGACGGCGAACACGACAAAAACGGTGAACACGGCGAACAGCGGCTGGACCTGCGCCGCATCGTGGCCGAAGCGCGCGGCGATGCGCACCTGTACTGCTGCGGCCCGCGCCCGATGCTGGAGGCCTTCGAGGCCGCCACGGCCGGCCTGTCGCGCGAACGGGTGCACATGGAGTACTTCAGCGCCAGGGAGGCGCCCGCGAGCGAAGGCGGGTTCCGCGTCGAGCTGGCGCGAAGCGGCCGAACCGTGTGCGTGGCGCCAGGCCAGACCATCTTGGACACGCTGCTGGCCGCCGGCGTGGACGCGCCCTACGCATGCATGGAGGGTGTGTGCGGCTCATGCGAAACGCGGGTGCTTGCCGGCACGCCCGACCACCGGGACCTGGTGCTGTCGAGCGAGGAGCAGCGCGCGAACGACCGCATGATGATCTGCTGCTCGGGCGCGAAGACCGCGACGCTGGTGCTAGACCTGTGACTTGCCTGGCGTGCGGGAGGGGGCGAGGGCTGAGGCCGGGCCAGGCACTGGGGGCTTGCGCTTGGTGGCTGCGGGCTGCTTTTTCTTTCCACCCTTCGCCACCCACTGGTCGACCATCGTCGTCACCAGCTCCCGCACCATCGTGCGTGTCTTCGTCCACGGCATGCCGGGCGTCATGTGCGGGAACAGCACCGTGCCGTGCACCGCGGCCAGCAGCACGTCCGCGGCGGCGCGCGACGACAGCGTGGGCCGCGCGATCGTCTCGAAGAGCGCATCGACCGTTTCGTAGTACAGCGCCAGGATGTCGCGCACCGCCTGCGACTTCGCGAACCCGTCGGTCGCCGAACGTGCCGCGGGTGCAGGAAAGATGACAAGGAAATCCTCCATGTGCGAAAGCCAGTAGTCGGCCGTGCCGATGAACAACTTCTTCACCCGCTCGACCGGGTCGGGCGTGCGCGCGACCACGCGCCTGAACTTCTGCGTGGCGGCCTGCATGTCTTCGCCGCGAATGTGGAAGAACAGGTCTTGCTGGTCGCGAAAGTACTGGTAGATCGCGCCCGGCGCGTAGCCGGCCTCGGTGGCCACGCGGCGCAAGGACACCGCCGCCAGCCCTTCCTGGCTGACCAGGCGGCGGCCGGCGGCGATGAACGCGGCCTTGACCCGCTCCTTTTCTTCGGGGGTGCGGGCGCGGCTGAGAACCTCGCTGCTCGGCTTGCGGAATGGCATCGGTACGACCAGGTGACAGAACGCAAAAGTATAGGTGCGGCGGGGAAAACCCCGATACTTATTGAACACGTTCAAATAAAATCCGGCCATGCCCGAAACACTTGCCAGCGCCACCCCGTCCTGCTGTTGCGCTGCAGCCGCCGCCACGAAGCCGGTTGCGTCTACGCTCACGCCGCCGGCACCGGTGAGCGGCCGGTTCGAGCTGGTCGATCACTTCGGCCAGGCCGTGAACCAAGGCAGCTTCGGCGCGAAGCACCTGCTGGTGTTCTTCGGCTTCTCGCACTGCGCGGTGGTGTGCCCGCGAGAGCTTTCGAAGCTCAGCGCCGCGCTGGAAATGCTGGGCCCGCTGGCCGAACGCGTGCAGCCGCTGTACATCTCGGTGGACCCGGCGCGCGACACGCCCGCCGTGCTGCAGCGCTACCTGTCGCGGTACACCCACCCAGCCACGCACGCTGCCGGCGGCTTCCTCGGCTTGACCGGTTCGCCCGAGCAGGTCGAGGCCGCGAAGAAATCGTTTCGCGTGTTCGCTGCGCCCGTGCCCGACGCCGACGCGCCGTGCGGCTATGTCGTGCCCCACACCGCGCTCGCCTACCTCATGGCGCCGGGTGGCAGCTACGCCACCCACTTCGCGGAAACGCTGGACGCCGCCACGGTGTCCGCGCGCCTTCGCACCCACCTGGAGCGCACCGCCAATGCCGCCAACTGACTCGAACACGGAAGCAGGCATCCTTCGCCTGAGCGACCGCCAGGCCGGCCACCTGCGGCATTTCGCCAACCTGTCGCGCCAGCCGGTGAACGACTGGTCGTTCATGCAGGGCCGCGGCACCGGGCAGGACGACTTCGGCGGCTACCGCTTCCAGATGGCGTACATGGCCTACGCCCTGGCGCTGGCGCATCGCCACCGCCTGCCCGCCGCGCCGGGCGTGTTCAAGCCGGTGTTCGAGCGCTTCATGCAGAAGATGCTGCTGCCCGAGGTGTGGATGTACTGGGCGCGCGTGAGCCGCGGCGGCAGCGTGCTCAACGCCCACCTGTCCGGCGGCTACGCCGAAGACTGGAACCCCGTCGGGCGCGACAACATCATGTACAGCGCCTACGTGCAGTCGATGGCGCTGCTGTACAACTACCTGTTCGACGACGACCGCTACGCCGCCCCCGGCGCGCTGACCTTCAGCTACTGGTCTTTCTTCTGGGGCGGCAAGGAACGGCGCTTCGAGTACGACCAGGCCAGCCTCAACCAGCACATCTACTGGCAGATGGTCGAGAGCGGCTACGTGGGCGTGGCGTGCGAGCCCAACTGCGTGTTCCAGATCTGCAACCAGCCCGCCATCCTCGGGTTTCGCATGCACGACCTAGTCACCGGCGAAGCGATGGCCGAGGAAGTGACGCAGGGCTACCAGAAAGCATGGGAGCAGTTCGGCCGGCTGGGCGCCAACGGCCACTACAACACCATGATGTCGCAGGACACCCGCGCCATCCGCGACAACGCGGGCCCGTCGCCCTGGGTCGACGCATGGTGCGGCACCCTCATGAACATGTGGAACCGCGAGTTCGTGCACACCCACTACCCCGCGCAGATTGCCGGCTGGCTCATTCACGAGCCTGACGGCATGCTGTCGGTGCGCTCCTTCGAGCGGCCCGAGGTGATGGGCCAGAAGATCGTCAACGACGACTCCGACTTCGGCTGGGCCGCGACCTGGGCCTCGGAAATGGGCGACACCGCCGTGCTCGACGGGCTCATGAAGCACGCGGAGCGCTTCATGTCGCCCAGCTGGCGCGACGGTGGCTTTCACTACCCACGCAACGATGTGCTGGCGGACAAGGACGGCTACCGCACGCTCGTGGAGGCCATGACCGGCAACGTGCTGCTGGGCTACGCGAGCCTGAACGTGGCCGATGGGCTCTGGCGGCTGTACAACGAGCCATGGCCGGCGTCGCACCACCACGACACGGCCCTGACGCAGGTGGACGACGGCGTGGATGTGCTGCGGGCACATGTGGCGGAAGCGGCGCAAGGCAGCGAGCGCCGGCTGCACTTCACGGTGCGCCGTTGCACCGCGGGCCGCGGCGGCTTCGACATCGAGATCGGGCGGCTGGCGAACTGCGGCGACTGGACGCTCATGCAAGGCGGGCAGACTGTTGCGCGAGGCACTGGCGGGCAGCTGACGGCGTCGCAGGCATTCGACATTCGCGCGGTGGCAGGCGGCATCGGGCTCACCTGCCCCGAGGGCGAGGCGCGCGACTTCGAACTGGTGTTCGCGCCGCGCGCAGCCTGAAGCACCGCTTCAGACGCCTGCGCCCGACGCGGTGAACCGGTGATCTCAGCGGCACCACCAGCGTTCTTTGCGAATCAGGCAGTTGGCCTACAAATCGCGCTCTTTGGCATGGCCTAGATTGGCATCGAGGCAGCACCTCGACCAACTCCGTCCAACCCTTTGCTGTCTCTTGAACCCGCCTTGGCGGGTTCTTTTTCGTGAGGCTGCCGCAGACCTGTCCGCACGCGAACCCCGCAGCCTCCGTCCTACCCATGGACGCGTACTTTGCCGAAGTTTGGAAGAACAGCAGCCGCTAACGATTTTTTGTCGTCAACTTTCTCCAGCTGGAAATGAAGCTTCAAGAATTGCTCTCTTCCGCCCTCATCGGTGCCGTCGCCAGCGCCCGCTCCATGACACCGATGGCAAGCCTCGCCGCGGCGCGGTTGCTGGGCAATCGCACACCGGGCCGTCTGCTGCTGCTCGACCAGCCGGTGTTCAAGTACGCCGCCTTGGCCATGGGCGCGGGTGAGTTGTTCGGCGACAAGATGAAGACCGCGCCCGACCGCACGGTGTTCCTGGGGCTGCTGGCGCGGGTCATGAGCGCCGGCATTGCGGGCGCCGCCTTGGCGCCGCGCGGGCGCGAGCAAGCAGGCGCAACCACCGCGGTCGCGACCGCCGTGCCCCTGGCCTACCTCACGCTCGCCTGCCGCAAGCGCGCGATGGCGCACATCGGTCAGACCCGCAGCGGGTTGATCGAAGACGCCCTGATCGTGGCCGCCGGCGTGGCGATCGTGGCGCTCACCGTGAAGCGGAACTGACGCGCGTCTCGCTCGATTCGATTTCTTCCACCGTGACCTCATGTCGCCCATCTCCAACGGGCCGTAGTTGGAAAGAAAGGCCACATCCGCCCCGTTGCGGCCATAGGCCACCACGATGCGGCTCCCGCGAGGCTGATTCTGCGTGGCGTCGAAGGTGTACCAGCGACCGCCGACGAAGGCCTCGAACCATGCGTGCATGTCCATCCGGTCAAGCTCGTGCAGGAAGCCGTCCACGAGGCGGGCGGGGAGATGCAGTGCGCGGCACAGCGAAATGCCGACATGGAAAAGTTCCGGCACACCCCTGTGCCATCGTCAAGCATGTCCAGGGCATCAGTAGAGCCGCCGGCCACGCCGTACCGGTATTCGAGGTTGGTGTGGATCCAGCTTTGGATGGCTTCGACTTGCGCATAGCCGGGCACCGCGTCGCCGGCGATCTGCTCGGCGCGCTCACCCATCTTGTCGGACGGGCAATAGCGGCTCTGCAGCTGGCCCGAACGGATGTAGGCAACAGGCTCATGCAGCTGGGAATCGAGCCGCAGACACGATCGCGCGAGGAACTAAAGGCCTCTGCCGAGACTGAAAAGAAGAAATGGGCGCACCTAATCAAGGCTGCGGGACTGAAGCCAGGCTAAACAGCATTGGCCGTAGCACGCCAGCACCCTTGAGGCCACCGCTAAGGAAGGTTTTACATGGGCGCCTCCCGGATTACAAGAATTCGCTGCATGAAGATTCAGGAGGCAGGGCTGCAGTCTCATATCTGGCCTGTCGTGCAAGCTGATATGCCCGCTGTCCCTGATGGTTTTCCTGACGGCGTTCGCATCTGATCAATGAGCTTGCTGCTCTTGTTCTCTATCGGAGTGTCCCGTCGCGGTCCGACCCGTCTGTCATATCACATGCGTGGTCCCTTACCCTCCTTCAAAGTGGTTGTTTCGTTCTCTTCGTCGTCAGCGCACGGCCTTCCACACCTCAGAGCGCCAGGCTTGACCGCGTGCCAGCACTGCCCAGATCGTTCGTGCCAGCTTGTTCGCAACCGCGGCGACGGCCACTGTCCCGACACCCGCTGATTCACTTCAATAGAGCGGTGTCGCAAGAAGGCAAAGGGAATATCGAAGGCGCGCTCGCCAAATACGAAGGGGCGCTGCGACTGCAGCCCGATGGTCTGGACGCGCACAGAAATGCCGTCCTGTTGTATGCCGGCGCTGGTCAACAACAGATGGCCATTTGGCATTTCAGTCCGTTGGACAGGCTGCTGCGCCAGTAGGTCTGCTGAGCATTCAACCGTGCATTGATAAGCGCTCTTATCTCGATAGCATCCAACAGATGCGTCTGAAGACGCTCTACAAGACGTTTTTTGGATTGCAGGCAGCGAAGGGCCGTCACTTCCTCGTCGAAGGCGTCCGGGAAGTACCGCCAGCGATTGCTGCCGTTTTAAGATCTGCGTTGAGATCGCTGCTCACGGCCACAACCAGACACTCGCGCCTATCCTTCAAAGAGACGACCTCATGCAATTCGACGTCGATAAGCACCACATGAAGGCAGGCAGAGCATCAAGCATGGGATTGCTTTGGTTTGGAAGTGGCGGTCTTGTCACGTTCGTGCTGACAAGCATCCTCTTGGTTTTTTCCGTGGAGCACGTGGAGAACGCTTGGAGCAAAAGCGGGGCGTTCCAGATCCTTTGCTTTCTGTCCGTTGTTGCGACCTTCCTACTTGTCGTCGGTTTCGGACTTGGGGCGGCGTTGTCTAAGCGATTCCCGCTCCGCGCTTGCTCGCTTTTGCTTGGGGTCGTCAGCGCAGCCACCTTTGTCTTCTTGTTATGGGTGACTTCTATGGGGAAGACAACATCTTGGGCGATCATTTTTTTATTGCCATTTATCGGCGGTGTAGCACCGTTGTTCCACCGCAGATCAGCGGACTAAATTGTCCTGTCCTGCTTTCGCCAGATATGCACTTTGTAGCGAAGGCATGCGGCCACCATGGGCGCTACGCTGCGTATGCTTTGCCTGCAGTCGGCCACAACCAGACATTCGCCCATGGAACCCAGCAATGCTTTCCGCTCCTTGTTAAGCGCCCGCTGGTTTGCTGCGATGCGGGACCTGCCCGTAGCCGACGACCTGCGAAAAGTGCTCGCGTCGCCTACAAGCCCGATGAACGAACTCGAATCTAGGGCCCAACTCGCCGACGCCATCCAGAATCTCCGGTTTTCCGCGGAAGACTACGAGAGCCTCATTGACCTCGACTTCGAGACCGCTGATGAGGTCAGTACTGACCTGATGCAGTTGTGGGTACTGATGTACCCTGACCAGCCTGTCTCCGGCTAACGCTCATTTCGGCGAAGCGGCCCCTCAGACCCAGCACGATCGGTAACCCAGCTGCCAACAGGGTCCTGTTGAGCACCATCGGAAGGTTCATGATGAATGCAGCCGGCTGTCGATCCGGTCCAACAGAACCCCCAAATGCCTTCCAACCAGATCCGGATGTGGACGGACGACGCACTCGAGCCTGTCGACTACCTCAGCGCCGACTATCAGGACTTCGTCTTCCCGCCCCACTTGCACGACAGCTACGCCATCGGCGTGATCGAGCGTGGCGCGCAGCGATTTTCTCCCGGTGCTCGATCCTCGTTGCTGATGCCCGAAGGCACGCTGTGCGTCATCAATCCGGGAATGGTGCACTCGGGATCGGCGGGCAGCGACGGCGGCTGGCGTTACCGCATGTTCTATCCATCGCCCGCGCTGGTCGCACGCGCGCTGGGTGAAGCACGCCACGAAATGCCGTCGTTCGACGGACACGTGTTCAAGGACGATGCCCTCTATCGTCAATTCGAGTTGTTGCATCGCACATCGCAACACTTCGGCGACCTGCTGGAGCGCGAGTCGCGCACCCTCATGTTCCTGCGCGCGCTGTTCGCCCGACACGCTCATGTGCATGTTGGGGACGGCCGCTTGCTTCAGCCCCGCACCGTCTCGCTCGTCCGCGAAATGCTCCATGACTGCAATGCCGGTCCGCTCAGCATCAACGATCTGGCGGCCGAGGCGGGGGTGTCGGAAACGCAGGTCATTCGCTCGTTCACTGCCGCCATCGGTTTGGCGCCGCACGCCTACTGGGTCGCACTGCGGATCGAGCGGGCAAAGGACTTGATTCGCAGAGGTCAAGGCCTGGCCGAAGTCGCGGACCGCACCGGCTTCAGCGATCAGAGCCATCTGTCACGTCACTTCAAGCGCATCACCAGCCTGACGCCGGGCCAGTTCGCCAAAGCGTTGCATTGAGGTAAGGAACGTTCAAGACGCCAGCGACAAGTCGCGTCACTCTCGGGGCATCAACCGGAGTCACAGCATGTCGTCAGCCCAGCGCCTTATTCCTCTCGTCAGCGATACAGAGAGTCAGCCCACCGCCAAGATGCGCATCGCCATTGCCAACGCCGAAGTCGGCGACGAGCAACGCGGCGAAGATCCCACGGTCAATCGGTTGCAGACGCGTGTTGCCGAACTGCTTGGCAAAGAAGCAGCCCTTTGGTTTCCGGGCGGCACGATGTGCAATTTCGTTGCGATCAAGGTCCACACACAGCCGGCCGATGCATTGATTGCGGACTGGATGGCCCACATCATCCGCGCCGAGTCGGCCGGCGTGGCGTTCAGCTCGGCCGTGCATGTAGAGCCGATTGCGAGTGGGCGTGGGGTGTTCAGTGCGGAGGATCTGCGCTCGGCACTCCGGCGGCTACGAACGACGCCCACCCCCTATGCGCCGAGGCCGAAGCTGGTCTGCGTTGAGCAGACCCACAACTTCGGTGGCGGTGCCGTTTGGTCGCTCGAAGAGCTCCGGGCTGTTTCGAGTCTTGCAAGGAGAGAAGGACTCGCGGTGCACATGGACGGCGCGCGCCTTCTCAACGCCGTGGTTGCCAGCGGCACCTCGGCCGTCGAGTTTGCAACGACGGCCGACAGCGTCTGGCTGGATTTCACCAAGGGCCTCGGCGCACCCATCGGCGCGGTGCTGGCGGGCAGCCGCGACTTCATCGCTGAAGCGAGGCGCTACAAGCACATCTTCGCGGGCGCGATGCGGCAGGCCGGCATTGCCGCTGCGGGCTGCCTGCATGCACTCGACCATCACGTCGAGAGACTGGCAGACGACCATGCCAACGCACGTCGACTCGCGGACCGCCTTGGAGAGATCGAAGGTATCCGGGTCCGGACACCCGCACCTGAAACCAACATGGTGTTTTTCGACCCGACTGGCACCGGCTGGTCCAACGGCGGCTTTCTGGCTGAGCTTGCGACGCGTGGTGTGCGCATGGGCGAAGTCAGTGGCGAAATCCGCGCGGTGACCCATCTGGACGTGAGCCGTGCCGATGTCGACACTGCGGTCGCAGCCATCGCCGCCATCCTAAAAACTTCGCCTGTCGCAGGTCCGACCGCGAAGTCATCCAGCTATTGAGCCTGACCTTCACTGGAGACGAACATGCCCACTTATACCGTGTCAGCGCTCGCAGGCGCCTTGAACGCCGAAGCTAAACAACGCATCGCCAGCCGCATTACCCGGACCCACAACGAAGTGACCGGGGCGCAGAGCTTTTTCGCGCAAGTCATCTTCGCGGACATCGCGGAAGGCGACTGGTTCATGGGCGGTGCGCCTGCCGCACCGAACACTGTCTTCATCCACGGTCAGATACGCGGCGGACGCACGGCGGACATGAAGCTCGCATTGCTCACCGGCCTGCTCGACACCGTAGCGAGCGCAACGAACGTGCCGAAGACCAGCGTGTGGGTCTATCTCGTCGAATTGCCCGCCGCGCACATGGCCGAATACGGGCACGTGCTCCCGGAGCCTGGTAACGAAGCGCAATGGCTGGCCGCGTTGCCGGCTACGGACCGCGCGCTCATGGAATCGACGGGCTCGTAGCCCGCGAATCTAAAGCTTCACCATGGAAAACAACGTCGACACCTCGTCTGCGCCGCCCAGCCCGAGCGGTACCTTCGCTTACTTGCCCGTCGGCCTGTTCGGCTCCGTCATGGGTCTGACCGGCTTGAGCGTGGCGTGGCACCTTGCGCACGATCGCTTCGGCATCTCACGGCTGATTTCCGATGCGATCGGCGTGCTGGCCGTCGTCGTCTGTCTGCTCGTCGCGGGCGGCTATGCCGTAAAGCTGCTCACGGCGCCGCAAGCCGTGCGTACCGAATTCGCACACCCGATCGCCGGCAATCTGTTCGGTACGTTTCTCATCAGTCTGTTGCTGCTGCCGATCGTGCTCGCACCGCTCGGCCTGCTGTTGGCGCGCATCGTCTGGGCACTGGGTGCCATCGGCATGACGGCCTTCGGATGGTTCATCGTCGACCGCTGGATGACCCACCGCCAGCAAACGGCGCACGCCACGCCGGCCTGGATCATCCCGGTGGTCGGGATGCTCGATATACCGCTGGCCATGCCCGCGCTCGGCTTGCAGTCGATGCTCCACGTCATGGTGTTCGGCCTGGCGGTGGGGTTGTTCTTCACCATCCCCATGTTCACGATGATCTTCTCGCGGCTGGTGTTCGAGGCCCCAATGCCCGATCCGCTGCAGCCGAGCCTGCTCATCCTGCTCGCGCCATTTGCAGTCGGTACGTCGACGTACATCGTGACGAGCAGTCAGGTCGACCTCTTCGCGCAAGCGCTGTTCTGGTTGATGCTCTTCATGCTCAGCGTGCTGCTGGGTCGGCTGCGCTACCTCGCCAAATGCTGTCCGTTCAGGGTCGCCTGGTGGGCAGTGAGCTTTCCGCTCGCGGCCGCGGCCATCGCCGCACTGCGCATCGACCTGGTCCTGCAGGGACCGGTCTACGACGCTGTCGCTGTGGCACTGCTTGCATTGTCGACCGTGGTGATCGCTGCGCTGCTGATCCGCACGCTGCTAGGCGTCGCACGGGGCGAACTCAAGACGCTCAGCCTTTGATGGCAGCAGCAGACCACAACACTCGCATTGAAAGGCAACCAGCATGAAGACCCTCTGCAAATTTCAGACCGTCGACGATGTCGAGGTCTTCTATCGTGAATCCGGGCCGCCGGACGCGCCCGTCGTTTTGTTGCTGCACGGTTTTCCATCGAGCAGCCACATGTTCCGGGACTTGATTCCGGAGCTGAATCGGAGCTTTCGCGTCATTGCGCCGGACCTGCCCGGCTTCGGTCAGACCATCGCGCCCTCGCGCCTCGATTTCGACTACACCTTCGACCGCCTTGCCAATGTGATCGACGGCTTCATCACAGCGCTCGGGCTGTCGCACTTCGCGCTGTATGTGTTCGACTACGGCGCGCCAGTGGGCCTACGAATCGCGATGGCACATCCCGAAAAAATCTCCGCGATCGTCAGCCAGAACGGCAACGCCTACCTCGAGGGACTGAGCGATGCGTGGGGTCCGTGGCAAAGCTACTGGCGCGAACCGACGCTTGCGCATCGCGAAGCCTGTCGCGCGTCGCTGTCGGCCGAAGCCATTCGCGACGGACAATACCTGCATGGGGCGGATTCGTCGCTGGTGTCACCAGATGGCTACACGCTTGACCTAGCCTACATGGGTCGACCGGACGCGCAGGAGATCCATCTCGACCTCGTTCTGGACTATCGCTCCAACGTGGCGCTGTACCCGGACTTTCAGGCGTACTTTCGCAAGCACCAGCCACCATGTCTGGTCGCATGGGGTCGCCATGATCTCGCGTTCGTTCCCGCTGGCGCCGAGGTGTACCGCAAAGACCTGCCGGCGGCAGAGGTTCACCTGCTCGACACCGGGCACTTCGCGCTCGAGACGCACGCTGCGGAAATCGGCGCGCTGATGCGGGGTTTTCTTGGCCGGGTGTCTCTGGCGCACGCCGCATCGACAGGACGACGCGGCGTGCCCCGTTCCGAGGCACCCGCCGCCGGCAAAGTCTGGCTCGTCACAGGCAGCGGGCGCGGCATCGGTCGGGCCATTTCGGAAGCGGTGCTTCACGCCGGCGACCGGTTGGTCGCAACCGCACGGGATCCCGATCGACTCGCCGATCTTGTTGCGAAATACGGAGACCGGATACGCGCGGTCGCGCTCGACGTGACCGATGAGAGCGCGGTCAATGCGGCTGTGGCCAGTGCCCTGACCGCGTTCGGACGGATCGACGTACTGGTCAACAACGCGGGCTATGGCGACATGGCGCCGATCGAAGACACGTCGCTCGCGCAGTTTCGCGTGCAGATCGAGGCCAACCTGTTCGGCTTGATCTCCATGACCAAGGCTGTGATCCCGCCGATGCGTGAGCAAGGACGCGGGCACATCTTCCAGTTCTCTTCCGTCGGCGGGCGCGTGGGCTCGGTCGGACGTGCCCCTTACTCGGCCGCCAAGTGGGGCGTCGAGGGCTTTTCCGAAGTGCTTGCCAAGGAGGTTGGGCCGCTCGGTATCCGGGTCACTCTGATCGAGCCGGGCGGCTTTCGCACGGACTTCGCAGGCGCATCGACAAGGCTCGAGACGGGTCGGCCTGAGTACGACGGCACCGTCGGCAATGCAGCGCGCTTCCAGCGCGACTACGACGGGCGACAACCTGGCGATCCTGTCAGGGCGGCCGCTGCCGTCGTCGCGCTCGCTGGCCTCGATTCGCCGCCATTGCGCTTGTTGCTCGGCAGCGATGCAGTGCACATCGTCGAGATGGCAGACCGCGCGCGGATACAGGCCGATGAGATATGGCGGCACATCAGCCTTTCAACCGACTTTGATTTCACACCTTCCACCTAAGGACCACCATGCCATTCGTACGCATTGATCTCCCCGCCGGCAAGTCCGACCAACACCGCCGCACCATCGGTGATGTCGTATACGACGCACTGCTCACTGTTGGCGTTCCGAAGGATGATCGCTTCCAGGTCATCACCGAGCACACTTTGGAGGGACTGATCCTCGACCCGACATACCTCGGGATCGAGCGCTCCGCGGATGCGCTGTTCATCCAGATCACGCTGAATGAGGGTCGCACGGACGACCAGAAACGCAGCCTCTATCAATCGATCGCCGATGGTTTGCACGACCGCTTGAAGATGCGTCGCGAAGACATCAGCATCAACCTTGTGGAGGTGCTCAAAGCGAATTGGTCTTACGGCAATGGCGAAGCGCAGTACGTCTCCGCGGCTGCGGACACGCAAGGAACCTCAAATGTCCGATGAGCAACTGATGAAGGTTCTCGTCGTTTCGGCTGCGAATGAACCCTTCGCGGAAGCCCCGCTTGCGCGCCCGGTTCCCAGCGCGGGGGAGGTTCTCGTGCGCATTCACGCGAGCGGCGTCAATCCACTCGACTCGAAGATTCGTGCGGGCGAAGCAGCTCATGCGAAGCATCCGTTTCCCGCCATCTTGGGCATGGACCTGGCAGGAGTCGTGGAGTCCATCGGCATCGGCGTCGAAGACTTCGTAGCAGGCGATGAGGTGTATGGCTTGGCGGGGGGGGTTGCGGGCTTACAAGGTTCGCTCGCCGAATTCGCAGCGGTCGATGCCAGACTGCTTGCTCGCAAGCCGAAGAACCTCTCCATGCGCGACGCAGCCGCATTGCCGCTGGTGATCATCACTGCGTGGGAGGGCCTCATCGATCGCGCGCATACCCGTGCCGGTCAGACGGTGCTGGTGCATGGGGGTGCAGGGGGTGTAGGTCATGTCGCTGTTCAGATTGCGTTGGCATTGGGTGCAGAAGTATTTGCGACGGTTTCGCCGCCACAAGCGGCGTACATCCGCGGCTTGGGTGCGACGTCCATCGACTACACGGCCACGACGGTCGATCAATACGTGCGCGACTGCACTGATGGGGAAGGCTTTGACGTGGTCTACGACACGGTGGGCGGCGCGACGCTCGATGCATCTTTCAACGCCGTACGACGCAATGGCGGACACGTCGTGAGTTGTCTCGGATGGGGCACCCACGCCCTGGCGCCCCTGTCGTTCCGCGCGGCGACTTATTCCGGCGTGTTCACGTTGCTTCCCATGCTCACAGGCAAAGGCCGCGCGCGGCATGGCCAGATCCTTAAGGAAGCCGCGCAGCTGGTGGAAGCGGGCAAGCTCGCTCCACGGATGGACACACGCACTTTCGACTTCGGGGGTGCGCTGGCCGCACATGAGGAGGTGGCGCACGGCCGTGCAAGCGGACGAGTCGTGATCGACATCGCGGCAAGCCGCGCGACGTGCTGCCAAACGTGATGCACGACAACGCAAAAAGGGGATCAATGTTCGCAATCACTGGAATCACCGGGCAGGTTGGCGGCAAGCTTGTGCTGCCCAGCGCGCCGCACGGCATCCGTGCACTGGCGGAGCACGCCTGCGCGATAAGCAACGTCACACTGGACATCGCCGCGGAGACCAACGCATTGAGCGTGCAAGGCACGCCTCGTGCTGGGTGGACGCGGGCTGACCATGCTGCCTCCCATTGCCGTGGCGCAAGACCTGCAGGACGGCACGCTTTCGGGGGCGCCCCTGGCCGGCCCACCGGTTGCGCGCACCATCGTGCTCGCGCTGCCAGCCAGCCGACCTTGGGGGCGGCATGTGCGCTGTGCCGTGGCGCTGTTGGTCGAGCAAGCCCGGCATGCTGTCGAATCCGGCACCTGGCCAGAGGGGCGATGGTTGAAGAACGGCCCCACCATCGCCTGAAGGCCACCCATGGCTAATCCGATGCGACCAGCAGGCTCAATCGCTTGGCTGCCGCGCCGCACAGCACGGAGTCGTGGGTCCCGATTTCCTTGACGATCAGGAACGCGCGTTGGCTCATTCCCGCGTGCAGTTGGCTGCGCAGGCTGATGGTTCCGTCGCCCAATGCGCGAGGGTCGTCCCGTGTGACGGTGTAGACCAGGGTGAACGGCCGGTCGATGCGGCTGTTCCTGATCTGCGACAAGGCCTGGCTGTCGGGTGCAAGGTCGGACCACATCGGCGGCGGTGAGGGCGAAATCCATGCCCCGAGCTGGGCGGCGAAGTTGCCGCCCCAGGGCGTGTTGACGCTGACCAGCCGCGAGACGGCAAAGCTGGGTCCGAGCTTGTCCAGCGCCTCCCACGCGACGAGGCCACCCAGGCTGTGGGCGAATACCGCCAGGCGCGAGATGCCGTGCTGTTCCATCAAGGCTTTCACGTCGGCGGCGATCGCATGGCCGCTCTGCGCGACGGCGTCGCCGGTTGCGTAGTACGCGAACCATGCCTGATACCTCGACCCATCGAGATGCCTGGCAACCTCCAGGAAATCCCGCGGCGAGCCGTTGGCGCCATGCACGAAGAGCACGACCTTCCTGGCGGCGTCCGGTGGCGTCGACATGTAGATGCCACCGAACCTGAAATTGCCAGGGCATTTCATTGCCTCCTGGGCCACGACGGGATCGAAGCGCGCATCGGATTCGATGTCCACCACCGGCGACGCGTGCGCGGTCGCAAGGACCGCACTCCATGCGGCAGCCAGCAGCCAGAGACGCCATCGCAGCCGGGACATCGCTGGGGCAGCAGCGGCCGCACTCACGTCAACCCCGTCCAGTGCGCGGCGAACGCCCACTTGTCGGCCAGTTCCTCGATTACCTTTTTCATCGGCTTGCCGGCGCCATGACCTGCACGGGTCTCGATGCGCACCAGGTGCGGCCGCGGCCCGGCATCGGCGGCTTGGAGCGCCGCGATGTACTTGAAGGTGTGCGCGGGGACCACGCGATCGTCGGTGTCTGCCGTGGTGGCAAGGACGGCGGGGTAGCGCCTGCTGGATACCACGTTGTGATATGGCGAATCAGCCAACAGGTTGCGCGCCTGCGCCGGGTCGACCGGGTCCCCGTACTCGCCCACCCACAGCTGCCCGCCGGTGAACCGGTTGAAGCGCAGCATGTCCATCACGCCGACGCCCGGCAATGCGGCAGCGAACAACTCGGGGCGCTGATTGACCACCGCGCCCACGAGCAGACCGCCGGCGGATTCACCGTGGACCGCCAGCCCGTCTTCTGACGCGATGCCCTGGTCGTGCAGGTACTCGGCGGCGGCGATGAAGTCGTCGAAGGTGATCTGCTTGTTGTCCAGGCGAGCGCCGTTGTGCCAGGCCTTGCCGTACTCCCCGCCGCCACGGATGTTGGCGATGGCCAGGACGCCGCCCTGCTCGACCCACGCCAGTTGGTCCGGCGCATAGAAGGGAACCATGCTGATGCCGAAGCTGCCGTAGCCGTGAAGCAGGGTCGGCGCCGCACCGCAGACGTCGTCGCGCCGAACGATGAACATCGGCACGCGGGTGCCGTCCTTCGCGCTGTAGAAATGCTGCGCGACCACGATGCGGCCGAGATCCACTCCTACCTTCGGCGCGGCCCACACGGCCTGCGTGTTGGCGGCCACGTCGTAGCGATAGATCGTGGTGGGCGCATTGAAGCTGGTGAAGATGAAGAAGGCCTCGTTGTCTTTCCGATGCCCCTGAAAGCCGCCCGCGCTGCCGATGCCCGGCAGCTCGACCTTGCCGTCGGGCTCGCCATCCAGCGTGTAGCGCCGGATCTCGCTCTTGACGTCGACGAAATAGGTGCCCATCAATCGCCCGCCGACAAGCCAGGCATTGCTGAGCACCGCAGAGTCTTCGGCCACCAATTCGACCGCGATGGGATTCAAGCTCGCCAGGTCGATGGTGACGATCTTCCGGCGTTCCGCCCCCTGGCTGGTCAAGACGTAGAGCGTGCTTCCCGCATCGCCGATCACCGTCCATTCGTTGTCGAAATCGGCGACCACCGTGCGAGCCTCCCAGCTGTCGCTCGTGAGGTCCACGATGGACATCGAATTGGTCTGGGACCCGGGCGTGGAGTAGATGACCGCATGGCGGCCGCTGCTGGTGACATCGGGAAAATGCAGCAGCTCGGGCTGCGCAGGCGTTGCGTACAGCAGCCGGTCTTGCGATTGCCGCGTGCCGATCGCATGAAAGTAGACCGTGTGGTCGGCAAGGCCTGCCCGGGACGCCGCCCCGTCGCCGGGCTCCGGATAGCGCGCATAGAAGAAGCCGGAGCCGTCCGCCGCCCAGGCGATTGCCGTGAACCGAACCCACTCGACCTTGTCTTCGAGCAACTCGCCGGTCGATGCGTCGACGACCTTGATGGTCCGCCAGTCGGTACCCGCCTCCTGCACCGCATAGGCGACATGGCCACCGTCCTTGGAGGCGGACCATTCCGCCAGCGCCACGGTGCCATCGTCGGACCAGGTGTTCGGCTCAAGAAGCACACGGTCCTCGCCGTGGACGCCCTCGCGCACGACGAGCGTGGGCTGGTTCTGCAGGCGGGCATGGCGTGTGTAGAAATAGCGCCCCCCGCGCTCGTGGGGCGCGGTGAACTGCTCATGGTCGAACAGCGCGGTCAGCCGGTCCCGGAAGACCTCCCGCCCCGGCAAGGACGCCAGAAAGCCCGTGGTCACCTCGTTCTGCGCCTCGATCCAGCCGGCCACTTCGCTGTCGTTGCGTGCATCTGCTTCGAGCCAACGAAAAGGGTCGGCGACCTTCTGGCCGAAGAGCTCATCGACGATGTCGGCACTGCGGGTTTGTGGATAGACGACTGAAATCATCGAGGGCTCCGGTTGACGATGCCGTCCTTGAAACGGTCGATGGATTCCCGTGCTCGCTCAGCATCGAGGAAGGCAGATGCCGACTTGTTCGTTGCGCGCAGCTCCGGAGCCGGCCGGTCGAGCGCCAACGGATGGCCCTCGCACACCGTCTCCCGTTCGGCAGGCGACTCACCCAGCAGGTACCGCGTCACTGCCGTGTCGACGCAGCTGTCGAGGTAGGGATAGAGAGCGTGCTGGTATTCACGTCGCACGATCACCTCTTTCGCGCGCGGCAAATGAGCGAAGGCCTTGCGCGCGCCTTCGATGGTGGTCACGCCATCGTTCTCGGCTTGCACCAGCATCACTTCCAGCCCGCTCATGGCCGACAACGGCGGCTTTGTCTCTGTGTTCCCGCCCCAGTAGATGCAGGGGTTCTGCGTCATCCTGCTGCCGAAAACCGGGTAGAGCTTGCTGAAGCTGTCCCCTGCGTCGACCCAGAACTTCGGATCGGTGTTGGTCGGTGTGTCGTTGCAAACAATGCTTTGGAAGGGTGCGCGCCAGTCATAGAGTGCCACCGGCTCGGCTTCACGCAGCGGGTTCAACCAGCGTTCGTTGTATGCGGGGAGCAAGAAGAGCTTCGCGACCGACAGCGTCTGCTTGTCTCGCACCGGATCGCTGGGAACGAATACGTGCGAATCCAGGCTCCGCGCGAGGTTGGCGGGCGTGAGCTGCGGGGTGGCCGCGATGGCCTTGTCCAGCAAACGGGCCGCGGTCAAAAAGTGCACCAGCAGGTCGGCGTATTTCGATGTGCTCACGAAATCCATGAACTCCGGAAGAATCTCCTGGACGTGCGGTGACAGGGAGGGGTAGACGGCACGCACTTCGTCGGGGGTGGTACCGAGCTTGAAGACATCGGGGTGCCGCGCTGCATAGGGTGCAATGACCTGATCGAGCACGCGCTGTTTTCCAGCCGGCTGCATCAGC
This sequence comes from Variovorax sp. AC103, assembly GCF_979254005.1. NCBI lineage: Bacteria > Pseudomonadati > Pseudomonadota > Betaproteobacteria > Burkholderiales > Comamonadaceae > Variovorax > Variovorax sp. AC103. Next base: position 36,435 of record NZ_CEEDFC010000035.1, read on the forward strand.
ACGTTGACTTCGAATGCCTCCGAGAAATCCATGCTGCTGTCCAGCACCATCCGGCCCACACGATCGGGGAAGCGGCTCGCATACCACGCACCCAGCCAGGTACCGTAGGAGTAGCCCACATAGTTCAGCTTCTCGTCGCCCAGCAGGCCGCGCACCAGGTCCATGTCCTGTGCGGTGGCTTCGGTGTTGATGAACGGTGTGAGCGGGTTCTTCCGGCACGCCTCGGCGATCTTGCGGGCGTTGTAGAGCATGTTCTCTGCGTTCTGCGCGTTGCGCGATGAAGGCGCGAACTCCACGTCCTTCATGAGTTCGTTGGTGGCGCATTGCAGCCGCGAACTGGCGCCGGTCCCGCGCGGCGAAAAGCCCACCATGTCGAACTCATCCAGCAGGCGCAGCTGCAGCTTGCCTTGCTCGTTGTCGGGATTGCTGCCGCCGAAGGCATCGACCAGCCCGAACGTCATGCTCAGCCCGTCCAGGCCCGGACCGCCCGGATTGAAGAACAGCGCGCCGCGCCGCTTGGAAGGCGTGGCCGCGCTCACGCGCAGCACGGCCACCGAGGCGTCGCCTCGCGCGGTATTGCGATAGTCCATGGGGACACGCACATCCGCACACCGCACCCGATCGCCGAGCGCCTCCCACCGTGCCCGCGTGGCCTCGTCGTCCGTCCCCAGGATGCTGGCGTCGCAGACTTCCCATTTCACTGCCTGTTGCCGATAGGCATCGAGCGCGTCTGCCGGCGGGGGCGTCGGCACGATGGGTGCAGGCGGAGCTTCCGGTGCGGCCCACCCGTCGCTTCCTCCGCCACAGGCCGAGAGCGTCAGGGCAAAGGCGCCCAAAATCAAAAAATGTGCAAACTTGGATTTCATTCGGGGTGCGTGTTCCGACGAGCGTGAGGGTTGCGGCGATCTGCCAAGCGGTGATTGAAGCCGCTCAAGATTGCGTGAACATGGCCTCTCGCCCGCGACCTCGCATCGCCTTGCGCTCAGCGAACTGGAAATTCGATGCGAACAACCGTGCCGCCACCGGGCGCGCCGAGGATCGACACGTGGCCGCCATGCCGCTCGACGACCTGCTGCACCAGATGCAGACCGAGCCCGGTTCCGGTCGCTCGCGGCCGCAGTCGATGGAAGGGCTCGAACACGCGCTCACGCTCCTCCGGCGGTATGCCGGCGCCGTCGTCCTCCACCTCGAACGCCGATCCGATCACCCGAATGGTCACATGGCGCCCGCCATGGTCGATGGCGTTCTGCACAAGATTCGTCACCACCCGCTCGATCGCACCGGCGTCGCCATGAACCGGTTGCGCCGCGTCGACCACGACCTCGATCGTGCGATCCGCAGCGATCAGCAGCGGCGCCAGATCACCGGCCACGCGACGAACTAGCGATGCGAGATCGATGGGCTCGTCGGTCCTGTCGTAGTCCATGCGTTGCAGGTCCAGCAGTTGCTCGGCAAGGTTGGCCAGCCGTTCGACGTCGATGCCGAGCCTGCGCGTCGCGGCATCTTCCGCAGCGTCCACTTTGACACGCAGGATGGCAATCGGCGTGCGCAGTTCGTGCGCTGCCGAGGCGATGAACCGTCGTTGCCGCTCGTAGCCGTCGTCGAGCCGTCCCAGCGCTTCGTTCACCGCTCGAACCAGCGGCGCGATCTCGCTCGGCACCTGCGCTTCACTCAGGCGCTTGCCGCGCTGCCCGACATCGATCTGCTCTGCCTCCCGCGAGATTCTGGACACACCGGCCAACGACCGCCTGACGATCCACGGCGTCACGAACAACGAGATGAGCGACAACAGCAGGAAGATCGGAATGGCGGCAATGTTGGATGCCACGATGACCACAAGGCTCAGCGTGTTCAGCTTGCCGTGGCCCAGGACAGTGATCGTCCCGGCCGGCGCGACCTCCCTGCGGACCACGGCCGACAGCCGGTAAGGCGGGGACCGGTCGCGGAAGTGCGCGTACGAGAGATCGCTCAGCTTTCCAACGAGCGACGCATAGTGCGAGGGGACCTGCCCGAACGCGACGCTTCGGCCAGCATCGTCCTCTGCCACGAACCACAGATCGGGCGTTTCCGAACGAAGCTCGCCGAGTTCCGGCGTCATGCGGACTACGAGACCGCCGTCGTCGCCGCGAGCGATCGCTCGGGCGATGACGGGAGTGATCGTCTCGCTGGTGTAGGGCCCTCCGCTGTCCATGCGAACAGCCATGGCAACGATGATCGGGACCGAAATGAAAAGTATCGCGAACTGGAGAATCAGCGGCTGAACAATGAGGGGCCGCTTGAGCGACGGCGGCTTGCGACTCACGAATTCGCCCGCAGCAGGTAGCCGACACCCCGGATTGCGTGGATCTCCACACCCGTCCCCGCTTCGGTCAGCTTGCGGCGAAGGCGCGATATGTGGGAGTCGAGCGCATTCGACTGCACTTCGTCGTCGAACCCGTAGACAGCCTGCTCGAGCAACTCCCTCAAGACAGTTCTGCCACGCCGCTTCATGAGCGTCTCCAGAACGCGTAACTCCCTGCGAGCCAGGTCGAGCCGCACCCCTGCGACGATGGCTTCGTCATTCTTCACATCGAAGACGAGCGCGCCGGCTCGGATCTCTTCGGCGCCGAGTTCCGCGGGGCGTCGTCGCACCGCACGGATGCGCGCGAACATTTCCTCGAGCGCGAACGGCTTGATGAGGTAGTCGTCTGCGCCCTCGTCGAGCCCGGCAACGCGGTCGAGAACTTCGCCGCGCGCGCTCAGCACAATGATGGGAAGACCCGGGTTCTCGGCCCGGAACGCTGGAATCAGCGAGAGGCCGTCGCCGTCGGGAAGCGTCCTGTCCAGCAAAATCAAGTCATACGACTCCGTCCGGACCGCCTCTCGTGCCATCTTCAACCGATCGGCATGATCGACCACGAAAAGCTCTCGCTCCAGCGCCGTGCGCAAAGTATCGGCAAATTCCTTCTCATCCTCGACCAGCAGAATTCTCATCGCAATGCTCCCCTGTTTCTGACGAAAGTGGTTGGGAGAATCGGTCTCCGGATGGCCAGGCCCACGTGGAGCCGAACCGTTCAGTTCAACTCTTGCACGCCTTCATTGCTGCAACATTGCGTAAGAAGGGGCATTCGGCCAGTACGTCGATCGGCAAGCCGGGCCCATGTTCACGCAATCTTGAGCAACGACCATCTCTGTCTGGCTGCACTGGGCAGCCCACCGGTGGGAGGCGATGGCATCGCGCCCCCTGGAGCAACCACGAAAGAGATCAGATGAAGAAACTCCTCACGCCGCGTTTCACTTGGCGCGGCTTCTCCATGGGCAGCGCAATGGCGATTGCCATCACGCTGAGCACGAGCCCTACAGCCGGACAAGCGAATGACGACCGGGAGACATGCGCCGGCATGGGCGCAACGTACGGCTCGCCGAACTTCACGGGCTGCATGCTTCAGCAACAGCAGCGTCGCGACAACAAGATGGCCCTTTTTCTCGAAGAGCAACGCATGCACCAGGAACTGGGACGCCCAGCCCGCGAAAAGCTCGAAGAGAAGAGAGCGCGGAGAGAGCGCGAGAAATGGGGCAACGGTCAACGCGACTGACTGCGTTGAAGGTGCGCTGCGCTTGTCCATGGCGACCCGCGACTCAGGCGGCAGATTGGAGCTCGTTCTGTAGCGGCCGGCAGACCGCAGCAGCGCCGTCCAGCTCTGCAAGCTCCGCGTCGCTGAAGTCGAACTCTCGCAGCACCTCGTGGGTCTGCTGCCCGACGCGGGAGGCGTCGCCGTCGCTTTGTGGCGAGAGACCTTTCTAGACGACTTAACGCAAATGACGAAGGCGACGAGGGCGCGCTCCACACTCCAATTCAAGCAGGAGGCGTTGAAGCTGCAGGCCAGACCTCACGTCTGGCAAAACAACACCGCCATGGCGGTGCCGCGCTTGGTCTATGTGGCGGCCCGGATGACCGAGAAGCTCGCCGTCTGTCGTGTGATGAGGCCATTCGCCACCACGAAGGTGTCGGTTCCAAACTCAACGCGCGAAGCCGCAGATTCACATGCCCATTCCACATACGCCACGTCTTCGTGAATCACTGCGACATCGGTTCGCCACACAGCGTCGGGAAGATCGCGGATCAACGTCGCATAAAGATGCGCGATCTCCTTCGGGCCACGGTACGTGGCGCCATTGACGATCACCACGGCGTCCTTCGCGTAGTGGCTCGAAATCTTGTCGGGGTTCTGCTCGCCGAGCGCAGCCTCGTGGCTCGCAAGAACTTCTTCGGTCGTCAGCATCCGTTGACTCCTTGCCCATGATTTGCCGATCGAATGTGTTCGACCCTCAAGCGCATGCGTCGATCAAGCAACGGAAATCACCACTTTGCCGTGGAAAGGCTTGCCATCGACTTCACCGCGTTCCAAGACGGCGTGCGCCTGCGGAATCTGGTCGAGTGAGAACCTCGCGCCGATGATCGGGCGGATGCGGCCGCTTTCCAGCAGGGTCTTGAGGGCGTTCAATTTGCCACGATTCTGGCGACTGAAGACAAAGTGGTATTCGGCGTTAACGCCCCATGCCGCGACAAGGTTCTGGGGCGTGGCGATGTCGACGATCGACACGACACGGCCCGCGTCGCTGAGCACATGAGGCGACTGGCTCAAAGTGGTCCCGCCGATCGTGTCGAACACCACGTTCACGCCTTTCTTGCCGGTCAGGTCGGCGATCTCCCTGATGTAGTCCTGACTCGTGAAGTCGATGGCGTGGTCTGCACCCAGCTCGCGAACGAACGCGAGATCACGGGTCCTGCACGTCGTGTACACCGTTGCGCCCATCGCCTTGGCCAGTTGAACCGCGATGGAGCCGACGCCACCCGCTCCGCCATGGATCAACACAGACTCGGCCGCATGCAACTTCGCCCGAGTGACAAGGGCCTCCCAGGCGGTTCCTCCGACGAGTGTCATGGAGGCCGCTTCTTCGTGCGTCAGGTTGGCAGGCTTGCGGGTCACCAACGCCTCCGACACGACGTGGTACTGGGCGTAGGAGCCTCCTTTCGGATCAAAGATCTGCGGCGTGTAGAACACCTCGTCTCCCACAGCGAAGTCGACCACGTCAGACCCCACCTTTTCCACGACGCCGGAGACGTCGTAGCCGATGACGGCAGGGAGACGAACATATGCGGCATAGTCCCCCCGGCGAATCTGGTAGTCGAGCGGGTTGATGGCGGTGGCGAGCACACGCACCAGCAACTCGCCAGCGCCTACCTCGGGAACTGCCACTTCCTGCAACTCAAAGCTGTCAGGGCCACCAAACTTCTTCAGAACGATCGCTTTCATTTCAGTATCCTTCATTTAAATATCTCGATAAGGGACATGTACTTGCCGAGTGACCGATGAGAACGCCCGCGACATGCCGGGATGTACTTCAACGATGTTGAACATCGCCATTGCAATCAATTCATTGTATCGACACTTCGCGAAATGACGTTTCGACCGTCTAGCCCCTTAAGCGTGCAGGGTCTACGCGTCTGGCTGGCGTGTAGTTAGCAGCGCTGGTTCTTAGAGAAACGTCCAAGCAGAGACCACTGTCCGCTCCTTTTTCGGCCGTCACTCAGGCGTTCTCTGGAGATTCTTTGGTGATCGAATTTGCATGCCGCCTCGTGGGCTCGAAGTCGTATGTCCCGTTCGAACGCGGTCTCGCAGAAAGGGGGACCGAGCCATGCATGCCCGTTGCAGGGTAGACATTGGGGGGCAGCGCCACCCTTGCTGCGTGACGGGATGCAGCCAAGCAGAGCCGGATTCGCGTGGCGTTCCCGTTGAGTGAAACTGCTAGAGTCGCTTTGGCTTTCGAGCTGACAGAACCCGCGGGTGAAGCCGTGAACCGATGCTTACTGATGAACGAAGAACAGATTCCCCTCGTCGAAATCCTTGACGTCTTGGCCAATGCGCAGCGTATGGAGATTCTTCGCAAACTCAAGTCGCCCCGGAACAGTTTTCCGCCGCAAGACGAAGGTGATCCGGTATTGGATGGCGTCTGCGTGTCGTCGATACAGGCTGGCCAGGGCCTGGCATTCTCGACAACCTCCAAGTACTTGGCCGATCTTGCTCGCATTGGCTTGGTCACCGTCAAACGAAGCGGTAAGTGGTCTTACTACAAGCGCAATGAGAAGGCGATCGGCGCAGTGGTTGCCCGTCTGAAAGCGGAACTGTGAATCTCCCCCAATTCATAGAACCGCCGAAATCTCCTAGCACGATTTCGTGTCCCATGACGGGCCGTTCCTCACGCAACGCAAGAGCGGCGGCGTGTCATGGCGAGGGTACGGCCTAAAGCAGCTTGCGCGCGTCCCGGTACAACTGTGGGCTTGCGACCGTGGGCGTGGCCACGACGTGCAAGCGCTCGAAGCGCTGGGTGCTGAGCTCGACCCTAAGCTTCTTGATCGGCGCCGTGAGCGCGGGTTGAGGCCCGCGCTCTCTCAGAGTCGTTGTGAAACCTTCAATGTCTCGGTGCTGGTTGGTCATAGTGCGTAAGCTCGGCGCGCGTCAATCGCCTGGCGCGCAAGGTCATAGCTAGCAACCCGCCGGCACTGAGGACCCACCTCGCACCGGGTGGCTGCGTTAGCAACCTTTACCGGCGCCGGTCGGAGGGCGCAAACATTACGGGGCTTCGGTCCAGGCGTTTCTGTGCGACGTCATACTGACGAACTGCTCTCGCCACTCATTTCTGGAAGGCGCGGGTAAGTGCGACAACGCACAGACGACACGGCCTGACGAATCGTACGGTGGGTACTCCTTTCCGTCGGGCGTCTATGAAACTCTGTGCCAGTGCGCCCCATCCCCATCGTGACCCTTCTGTTCCCGAACGCAACTGGCATACCGAGATATTCACCGGTCCGACCTATCGCGGCGGGGTTAGCTTCTCGCTGGATGTGACATTGCACGGAGTCATGCTCTGCCGGTTGGTCTACGCTGGCCCTGCGTCCACTATCTTTGAGGCGAGCGCGTCGCTTGTAGATCGCGCAGCTGGATGGATCACGAACTTTGAGGCTCGCCGAAGAAGCCATGCCTGAGGCCCGGTCATTCATTCGGCTGCCCACCTCCAGCGCTGATTGCGACGGCCCGAAGGCGGCAATTCAGGTTGCACTTGAAGCATGGCGCTTGAGTGTGGGGGCGGTCCTTCAAGGTATCAACCGAACTGCGAAAAGCGGGCAGTCAGACCCAAAGGCAATGGCTACCTTGTTGGCCGCGGTTGAAGTTGCTCGCCAACAATGCGAAAAGGCGGACTTTGATCCGTAGTTGTGTGGATTTTCACGTTTATCTGCCCCAAAATTCCATCGAATGCTGAATCGCTTCTGCGCCCCGGAGCACAGGCGTGAGCTCCGGAATACAGGCGGGTCAAGCGTCAGCGGAAATGTGAGGTCACGTCCGCCTGGAGATCAACAATTTATGGCGCTTCAACGCTGCGAAGAGGGCCGCTGGGGCATCAAATCCGTTCGTGCCCGCCTGCGGCTGCTGGATAACCTGTGAAGCCGCCGGTGGCCCTCGCGACGCGAATGCTCGGAATACTGGAGCGCCGAAGGCGTTTCCGCAAAGCCTCGGCCACAAGCGGAAGTACATTGCGCCGCCCCAATACTTTGGCTTAAGGGCCATTCAAAATGAACGCTCGGGGCACCGCGGCGCCGCGTACAACTAGTTAGACCCCAAGGAGACATCAATGACGGTCAAGCGTATGGACAACGTCGGCATGGTGGTGGACGACATCAATGCAGCCGTCGAGTTCTTCATTGAACTTGGTCTTGAACTCGAGGGACGCGCCCCGGTTGAAGGAGACTGGGCAGATGGTGTAACTGGATTGCGCGGCATGCGCGTCGAGATTGCCATGATGCGTACGCCGGACGGTCATAGCCGGCTTGAGTTGTCCCGCTTCCGCGCACCGCCTGTGGCCGCAGACCATCGCAGCGCCCCAGTGAACGCGCTCGGCTACCTCCGCGTCATGTTCACCGTGGAGGACATCGACGATACGCTCGCCCGGCTCAATGGCCGTGGCGCGAAGCTCGTCGGCGAAGTTGTTCAGTATCGAAACATGTATCGGCTCTGCTACATCCGGGGACCCGAAGGCATTCTCATTGGGCTCGCCCAGCAACTCGGGCAGTAGACCTCCCGAAAGAATTCCTTAGGACATGAGCGTTGAGAACTGAGGAATTTACGTGTAGCCCCTTGCTGGAGCGGACCGTCAGCTAGCTGGCGCGGATGCCTGGTCAGCATCCTTCATCCATCTAAGGTCGACGAGAGCGAAATGCTGATCGACGCCCTTTCGGATGTGGACGACAACGTTGTTGGCGCAGCGCTAGACAGGATCTACTTTTTCTGTGGGTTCAACCGCTCCGCCAAGAGGGCGTGTTTGAAGACGCGCGAATTCGAGTCGCGCTTTTTTGGGATAGGGTCAGATTGGACCAGAGCGTCGTGGAGCGGATTGAGTAGCTCTCTCAAAAGAACTCCTACCTTGCTGCCTATTGGAATGTGTTCTCGGAGGCCGCAGGCGCACGTGGACGGCGTCCGTAGATGCCAGCGGCTAATGGCTGCTCTGGAGCAAGGCGAGAGACTGCAGTGGGCCCGAAGCGGCTGTACAGCCCGCTCTAAAGCGGTCCTTCTCCACCCTGGGATTTCGGAGCATCGTTGGCGGCTCGATACCGGCGACTCATGGCTTCATGTCTGCCTGACACCTGCATCAGTGCACGATTGGCTTCGAGTATCAGCGTCTCGGCTTCGTAGTCGTGCTCGGGACCCTTCTTGACGAGTTCCTCCGCCTTCAACAGAGCGTCACGGCATCGGTCATACATACCCAGAATCTCAAGTTCGCTGCGTGCGGCTTCTAAGCCTGCGTAGTACCTCGGAAAGCCATGTGACAGGAAGAACTCATTGATGCCTCTTCGGTACATGGCAATTCCCCCCTGAGCACCGACGAGCAAATCCTCAAATTCAGCAACGATTCGTTTGACCTTCACCATGGGCTTTCGATGTTCTGCGGGGAATATGGAGGACCGCTTCTGGCCGGGTCGTGCCGGCATGAAACACGGATGGTTGTTGGCGTCTGGTGGCTCAATTGATCTGGGTCACATAACCAGAGGTCCAGTTGTCCTCATCAAGGCGGTACTCGCTGATGTGGAAACCTTCGCCCGAGCCTCGACCGGCATAGGATGAATCGACGATGTTGGGGTGATCTCGAAATCCCGGGGCACCCGCCACCCGCCGAACGGCCGCATGCGCGCTTTGGAGCGACCGATAGGCTCCAATCAGTTTTACGTCCTCCTCTTCCTGCTGCGTAAGCAGGTGGACGTGCTGAACGATAAAGACGGTATTCATTGGACTCAGAGCGTGTATGTCTGGTTGTGGCCGCATTGTGCCGGCATGGCGAACGGCTGGTTCTGGCCGACTGTAGCCTTGCGCCAGGTCGGAGCAAAGGGCCCTGAGCGGGAGTCAGGGGGCGCGAAGTGATCGTTCAAAAGCGCGGTTCCCCAATGCATGTCAACCCTCTTGCCGGCCGCTGAGTACACTCGCCCATTGGCGATGCTCCAACACCGGAACTAGGTCCTGCACCGACTGGAAGTTGGCCAAGTAGGGCCGTGCATGGGTCTGCAGTGCAGGCACAACCGCCCGCGAAAGCGCGACATCGAGGGCCTTGCGGTCTCTACAGGGAAAGCAAGACGCATCGCCGCCCACTCCAAGCTTCGCATTGAGGCCAGCAGCCCGACCCGTGGGAACGCCCACGAAGTCTGGGAAACCAGCCCACTGCTCAGACCCGAGCAAGGGTGTGCCGGGGAAGACCCATACCTCGAACTCAACACCGCTCGACCGTTGCGAAAAGTGGATGAAGTGGAACAGGTCATCGTGCACTTTCCGATGGAAAGTGCAGCCACGTCCTCCGCCGGTAGTGAAACCCCATAGTGCCACGACCGGCTCAACGATGCGCTCCACAGAACTGTCGAATTCGCGCTCACGCATTCTTTGGTCTCAAGTCATAAATTGGTCGGCTTCTGCGCCGCGGGTCAACCTTGCGACGCGCCAGTGACCGCTACCGGGCCCGTTATGCCGGCGTGCCGGCGTGCCGAACGGCCGGTCCTGGCCGGACTGAGCCGTTCACATGAGGTGGCAGCGAGCCCGATGCGGTTGCATTTCCAGATTGAATCGCGCTCACAAGCGCTCTCAGGACTCCGCGATTCGCTATCCAGATCGGGTGAAGTCGGCACGATAGACATCGAGGATAGTTGTTCCTGCGACTTCATACGCCCCCTCCATGTGATGATGAAAAGCGATGACTTGACCCGGCTGCATCCAATTTATGCCCCACAGATCGTCGCTCATGGAACTGCCAAAGAAAACAAAAGGCTTGAGGTCAAACTCCGGCCTGAAGCCTTCCCATTCCGCCCATAAAGATTTCGTGAGATCTACCAGCGACTCTTTGCCCGATAGCGGCAGCAAATAGGCGGCATTCCCAAGGTTTTCCCTCACTCCGTCCGCTTCAAGATAGAGCGCCCGAAGCTCATCGGGCAAGCGAACCCCAAGTACCGCCTCAGCTTCAGCAATCGCGTCTGCGGACGCGGGGGGGCCGTACCGCCAATCGGGGAAGTGTTCTCTCAGCATGCTTCTAATGTTCCAACATTGATGTGTGAGCGTCGAGCGTCTGCTTCGGAGCGAATTGGCCCCCTGCGTCGAGTGACGGCTACTGGCCGCATGCTGCTCGTTGTCGGTGTCACGCGGTTTGAACAAGCTCCAGTTCATCGGCAAGGAAGTCACCCAACCAGACTGTCGTGCCGTTGCCGTCGCTGCTCTCAACGACGTACCGGTCAGCAATGCCAGGCGCAGCTAGGACATCGAGCAAGGTTCCAATGTCTCCAACGGCGGGAGCCCGTTGGTTCACTTGCCACCCGTCATATTCATCAGCTTTGCCGATCAACCTCAGAACACGCACGACAGCGTAAGGCTTGAGAATTTTGTCCATAACTTACATGTCTGGCGACGACGCGAACGGCCGGTTGTGGCCGACTGTAGCCGAAGGTCGGTCGGCGCTGCAGGGCCCATAGCCGTCCGTGACCCTGCTCCAAAGCGGACGCCGGTTGCTATGAATTCAGCAGCCCCGGGGTTGAATCACTTGGGCGCAATGTGGGGAGGCACGCCGTTAACCCAAGGCACCTCGAGCTCTTCCTCCAAGGCACTCACTTCTTCCATGGTGAACCACACGCCGTGGGCGTCCACCCAGTATTG
>NZ_CEEDFC010000036.1:0-44606 GCF_979254005.1 Variovorax sp. AC103
CCTTTTCTTTGGCTACTTTCTTTTGGCGAAGCAAAAGAAAGTAGCTCGCCCGCCGGGGCGAGACCCGGCCCCGGAACAAAAACCAAGCCCAACGCCCTCAAACCAGAACCCACATCACAGTCCCCAACGGCGGCAAGCTCACGGAAACAGAGTCCGCCTTCCCATGCCAGGGCAAAGAATCGCTCTGAACCACCCCGTTGCCAACCCCACTCCCGCCATACACCGACGCATCCGTATTGACGATCTCGCGGTAAGCCCCCGCACAAGGCACCCCCAGCCGATAGCCATGCCGAGGCACGGGCGTGAAGTTGCACACGGCAACCACGAACGACCCGTCGCGTGCCCGCCGCACGAAGGCAAACACCGACTGCTCCGCATCGTCGTGCACGATCCACTCGAAGCCCGCGCCCTCATGGTCCAGCTCGTGCAACGCGGGAAAGTGCCGGTACACGTTGTTCAGGTCGCGCACCAGCCGCCGCACCCCTTGGTGCGACGCATGCTCCAGCAGGTGCCAGTCCAGCCCGCGGTCCGCGTTCCACTCCGCGTGCTGGGCGAACTCGCCGCCCATGAACAGCAGCTTCTTCCCCGGATAAGCCCACAGGTACCCATACAGGTTGCGCAGGCCGGCGAACTTCTGCCATTCGTCGCCCGGCATCCGCCCGATCATCGAGCCCTTGCCGTGCACCACCTCGTCGTGCGACAGCGGCAGCACGAAGTTCTCGCTGTGCGCATACATCAGCCCGAAGGTGATCTGCTGGTGATGGTGCCTGCGGTACACCGGGTCGGTGCCGGCATACGCCAGCGTGTCGTTCATCCACCCCATGTTCCACTTGTAGTGAAACCCCAGCCCCCCGTCTTCCGGCGGCCGGGTCACGCCGAGGAAGCTGGTCGATTCTTCGGCCACCGTGATGGCGCCGGGCCGCTCCACCCCCACCACATGGTTCATGCGCCGCAGGAAGTCGATGGCCTCCAGGTTCTCGCGCCCGCCGAGCACGTTGGGCACCCACTCGCCGGCCTTGCGGCTGTAGTCGCGGTACAGCATCGAGGCCACCGCATCCACCCGCAGGCCGTCCACGCCGTAGCGCTCCAGCCAGTACAGCGCATTGCCGACCAGGTAGTTGCGCACCTCGGTGCGCGCATAGTTGAAGATCAGCGTCTGCCAGTCGTTGTGGAAGCCCTCGCGCGGGTCGGCGTACTCGTACAGCGGGGTGCCGTCGAAGTTGCCCAGGCCGTGCGCATCGGTCGGAAAGTGCGCGGGCACCCAGTCGAGGATCACGCCCAGCCCCGCCGCGTGCGCGGCCTCGACCAGGTGGCGGAAGTCGCCCGGCGTGCCGAAGCGCGAGGTCGGCGCGTACAGGCCGATGGGCTGGTAGCCCCACGAGCCGTCGAAGGGGTGCTCGCTGATCGGCAGCAGCTCGATGTGCGTGAAGCCCAGGTCGCGCACGTAGGGCACCAGCGTGTCGGCCAGCTCGCGGTAGTCCAGCCACTCGTGGCCGTTCTTGCGGCGCCACGAACCCAGGTGCACCTCGTAGATGCTGATGGGCGCATGGCGCTCGTTCGCCTCGGCGCGGCCCTCGGGCAGCTTCACCGGCGCGGGCAGCGGCTGCACCACGCAGGCGGTGTCGGGGCGCAGCTGCGAAGAGAAGGCGAACGGGTCGGCCTTGCGCAGCACCTCGCCCTGCGCCGAAAGAATCTCGAATTCGTAGCGGTCGCCCACCGTCACGTGCGGCGCGAAGATTTCCCACACGCCGCACTCGCGGCGCAGCCGCATCGCATGGCGCCGGCCGTCCCAGTTGTTGAAGTTGCCGACCACCGACACGCGCCGCGCATTCGGCGCCCAGACGGCGAAGGCCACGCCCTTCACGCCGTCCATCTCGCGCAGGTGCGCGCCCAGCCGCTCCCAGGGCCGCAGGTGCGTGCCCTCGGCCAGCAGCCACAGGTCGGTGTCGCCCAGCACGAAGGGAAAGCGGTAGGGGTCTTCGAGCCGCGAGGTGTGCGAGTCCCAGTCGACCTGGAACAAATACCCCATGCGGGCCTCGGCCGCGGGCACGAGGCCGCTGAACAGGTCCGACTCGTCGTGCCGCGTGAGGATGGCCAGCGGCCAGCCGGTGCGCGCGTGCAGCACGGCCACGCGCTGGGCGCCGGGCAGCAGGGCACGCACGACGAGGCCCTCGGGCGTCTCGTGCGGCCCCAGCACGGCAAACGGGTCGCCGTGCTCGGCGCGCATCAGCGCATGGATTTCGGACTCGGGCAGCGGCTTCAGGGGCATGGTGGTCAGTGGTTTCCTGCGTCGGCGGGCGCGCCGATGAAGACGCCGTACGGCGCCAGCACCAGCATGCGCCTTTCACCTTCGCCCTGCATGGCGGCGGTGCTCGACAGCGGTTGCCCGGCAAGGGGCGACAAGCCCTTCGACCCGGACATCGGCAACGGAATCGACACCGGCTCGCCGGCGAAGTTGAAGACGAGGTGGAGCGACCCGCCAGCGCCGCGCCGCTCGAAATGCAGCAGGGGCTCGGGCGCGTCGATGAAGGCGATGTCGCCGGTGCGCAGCAGGGGCTGGTCATGGCGCCAGTGCAGCAGGGCGCGGGTGAAGGCGAGCATCGAATCGGGGTCGTCCGCCTGCCGTTCGACGGCCAGCGGCAGGTGCGGGCCGTACACCGGCAGCCAGGGCGTGCCGGTGCTGAAGCCGCCGTTCGGCGCCTCGGCGGTCCAGGCCAGCGGCGTGCGGCAGCCGTCGCGGCCCTTGAACTCGGGCCAGAAGGCGCGGCCGTACGGGTCCTGCAGCAGTTCGAACGGCACCTCGGCCTCGGGCAGGCCCAGCTCCTCGCCCTGGTAGATGCTGGCGCTGCCGCGCAGCGTGAGCAGCAGCGTCAGCCAGAGCCGGTCGCGCCGGGTGTCCGCCGGGGCGGAGACCCGTGTCGATGTGCCGCCGCTCCAGCGCGTGGCCACGCGCGGCACGTCGTGGTTCGACACCGCCCAGCAACCCCAGCCGCCGGTGGGCGCCAGCGCATGGTCGAGCGCCTCGACCTGGTGGCGCAGGTGCTTCGGGCTGTGCTCGGCCGTCAGCAGGCTGAAGCTGTAGGCCAGGTGCAGGCGCTTGCCGAGTTCGGTGTACTGCGCCATGACGGGCGGTGCGTTCTCGTCGCCGACTTCGCCCAGCGCCACCGCGCCGTAGCCGTCGAGCAGCCGGCGCAGGCTTTCGAGGAAGGCCAGGTTCTCGGTCTGGCTCTTGTCGTACAGGTGCTGCTGCATCGCGTAGGGGTTGTCGGCGCGCACCGTGCTGACCTCGTCGATGGACGCCAGCGTGGCCGGCGGGTTGTCGCGCAGCAGCGCGTCGTGGAACTGGTGGTTGCAGGCGTCGAAGCGGAAGCCGTCCACGCCGCGCTCGCACCAGAAGCGCACCTCGCCGAGCAGCGCTTCCTGCACCTCGGCGCAATGGAAGTTCAGGTCGGGCTGCTCGGCCAGGAAGCTGTGCAGGTAGTACTGCCTGCGGCGCGCGTCCCACTGCCAGGCCGAGCCGCCGAACACCGACAGCCAGTTGGTCGGCGGCGTGCCGTCGGGCTTGGGGTCGGCCCACACGTACCAGTCGGCCTTGGGGTTGTCGCGGCTGCTGCGGCTCTCGGCGAACCAGGCGTGCTGGTCGGAGGTGTGCGAGAGCACCTGGTCGATGATGAGCTTCAGGCCCAGCGCATGCATGCGCGCGAGCATGGCGTCGAAGTCGGCCAGCGTGCCGAACAGCGGGTCGACCGCGCGGTAGTCGGACACGTCGTAGCCGAAGTCCTTCATCGGTGAGCGGAAGAAGGGCGAGACCCAGATGGCGTCGACACCGAGGCTGGCCACGTGGTCGAGCCGGGAGGTGATGCCGGGCAGGTCGCCGATGCCGTCGCCGTTGCTGTCCATGAAACTTCGGGGGTAGATCTGGTAGATCACGGCGCCGCGCCACCAGTCGCTGTGGCTGTTCCTGATGTCGCTTTTGCTGCCCATGCCGGTCCCTGTGGTCGAAAAACATTGTGGCATGCGAAATTCGGGCCAGTGATACGGCCTTGCCCCGTCCTGCGCGCTGCGCGCCGCCGGTGGCCACGGCGAGGTGTTTCAGGCGCAGTTGCAGGGGCGCGGGCGGCGCGAAAACCCGCGGCGCGGCAGGCGTTACCCGCACAACACACAGGTTACGTACCCCAAGTCCGGAGTCTGCGGGCCGGGGGCTTTGCCCGGGCGCGATAATCCGCCGTTCCCGGCCGCCTTGCGCCGGGCTCTTGCCGAACCGTCATGAACCCCAGCTACAAACCCAGCGACGTCGAGTCCGCTGCCCAGGCGCAATGGAGCGCCGCCGATGCCTACCGCGTCACCGAAGACGCGAGCCGCAAGAAGTACTACGCCTGCTCGATGCTGCCGTACCCCAGCGGCAAGCTGCACATGGGCCATGTGCGCAACTACACCATCAACGACATGCTCACGCGCTACCTGCGCATGAGCGGCTACAACGTGCTGATGCCCATGGGCTGGGACGCCTTCGGCCTGCCGGCCGAGAACGCGGCGCTGAAGAACGGCGTGCCCCCGGCCAAGTGGACCTACGAGAACATCGCCTACATGAAGGGCCAGCTGCAGGCCATGGGCCTGGCCATCGACTGGAGCCGCGAGATCGCCACCTGCGACCCGAGCTACTACAAGTGGAACCAGTGGCTGTTCCTGAAGATGCTCGAAAAGGGCATTGCCTACCGCAAGACCCAGGTCGTGAACTGGGATCCGGTCGACCAGACCGTGCTGGCCAACGAACAGGTGATCGACGGCAAGGGCTGGCGCACCGGCGCCACGGTCGAGCGCCGCGAAATCCCGGGCTACTACCTGAAGATCAGCGACTACGCCGAAGAATTGCTCGAGCACACCCAGCACAAGCTGCCGGGCTGGCCCGAGCGCGTGAAGCTGATGCAGGAAAACTGGATCGGCAAGAGCGAAGGCCTGCGCTTCGCCTTCACGCACGACATCAAGGACGCGAGCGGCAAGGCCATCCAGGACGGCCGCATGTACGTCTTCACGACCCGTGCCGACACCATCATGGGCGTGACCTTCTGCGCCGTGGCGCCCGAGCATCCGCTGGCCGCGCATGCCGCCACGCTCGACCCCAAGGTCGCGGCCTTCATCGAGGAGTGCAAGAACGGCGGCACCACCGAGGCCGAGCTCGCCACGCAGGAGAAAAAGGGCGTGCCCACCGGCCTCACGGTGACGCACCCCATCACCGACGAGCAGGTGCCCGTGTGGGTCGGCAACTATGTGCTGATCGGCTACGGCGACGGCGCCGTGATGGGCGTGCCCGCGCACGACGAGCGCGACTTCGCCTTCGCCAACAAGTACGGCATCGAGATCATCCAGGTGGTGCTGGTGGACGACGAGCCGCACTTCGACTATCACAAGTGGCAGGACTGGTACGGCGACAAGCAGCGCGGCGTGACCATCAACTCCGACAACTTCAGCGGCATGACCTACAAGGAGGCCGTGGCCGCCGTGGCGCATGCGCTGGGCCAGAAGGGCCTGGGCGAGCTGCAGACCACCTGGCGCCTGCGCGACTGGGGCGTGAGCCGCCAGCGCTACTGGGGCACGCCGATCCCGATCATCCATTGCGACGAGCACGGCGCCGTGCCGGTCCCCGAGAAGGACCTGCCGGTGGTGCTGCCTACCGACTGCGTGCCCGACGGTTCCGGCAACCCGCTGAACAAGCACGAAGGCTTTCATGCCGGCGTGGTGTGCCCCGTGTGCGGCAAGGCCGCGCGGCGCGAGACCGACACCATGGACACCTTCGTGGATTCGTCGTGGTACTTCATGCGCTACTGCGACCCGAAGAACGACCAGGCGATGGTCGCCGAGGGTGCCGACTACTGGATGCCGATGGACCAGTACATTGGCGGCATCGAACACGCCATTCTTCACCTGCTGTACGCGCGCTTCTGGACCAAGGTGATGCGCGACCTGGGCCTGGTGAAGGCCGACGAGCCCTTCAGCAAGCTGCTGACGCAGGGCATGGTGCTCAACCACATCTTCTACAAGCGCAACGAGAAGGGCGGCAAGGACTACTTTCCGCCGACCGAGGTCACGACCGTGCTCGACGCGCAGGGCCGCATCACCGGCGGCACCACCGCCGACGGCACCAAGGTCGAGTACGGCGGCGTGGGCAAGATGGGCAAGAGCGAACGCAACGGCGTCGACCCGCAGGACCTGATCGAGAAGTACGGCGCCGACACCGCGCGCCTGTACACCATGTTCACCGCGCCGCCCGAAGCCACGCTCGAGTGGAACGACGCGGCCGTGGAAGGCAGCTACCGCTTCCTGCGCCGGGTGTGGAACTTCGGCGCCGCGCAGGCGGAGGCGGCCCCGGTGGCCCTTGCCGGCCAGACCTTCGGCAAGGGCGCCCAGGCGCTGCGCCGCGAGGTGCACACCGTGCTGCGCCAGGTCGACTACGACTACCAGCGCATGCAATACAACACCGTGGTGTCGGGCGCCATGAAGCTGCTCAATGCGCTGGAAGGCTTCAAGCCCGACGGCAGCAAGGGCGACGCGGCCGCGCTGCGCGAGGGCTTCGGCATCCTGCTGCGCTGCATGTACCCGGCCACGCCGCACATCGCCCAGCAGCTGTGGAACGAACTCGGCTACGACAAGGACCTGGGCGGCCTGCTCGACGCGGCCTGGCCCACGGTCGACGCCGGCGCGCTGGTGCAGGACGAGATCGAGCTCATGCTGCAGGTCAACGGCAAGCTGCGCGGCAAGCTGCTGGTGCCCGCCGGGGCCTCCAAGGACGAGATCGAGGAGCTGGCGCTGGCCTGCGACGACTTCGTCACCTTCGCCGAGGGCGCGCCGCCCAAGCGCGTGATCGTGGTTCCCGGCCGCCTGGTCAACGTGGTTCTCTGACGAACGACTCAAGCATGAACACTCGCAATGTCTCGCTGCCGCGCCGCGGCTTTCTCATGGGCCTGACGGTGGCGGGCGCCTCGCTCGGACTGGCAGGTTGCGGCTTCGAGCTGCGCAAGGCGCCGGTCTTCGCGTTCAAGACGCTGTCGATCTCGGGCAACACGGCCATGATCAACCAGATCCGGCGCGAGCTGCGGGCCACGGGCTCGGTGACGCTGGTGGCCGTCGAGCCTGCCGTGGCCGGCAGCCCGCCCCCGGTGTCGACGGCCGACGTGATACTCGAGATCCTGGGCGAGGATCGCGACCGCCTCGTCATCTCGACCAACTCGGCCGGCCTGGTGCGCGAGCTGCAGCTGCGGTTGCGCGTGCGCTTTCGGCTTCGCACGCCGGCCGGCAAGGACCTGCTGCCGTCCACCGAGGTCTCGCAGACGCGCGACCTGAGCTTCAACGAGACCAACGCGCTGGCCAAGGAAGGCGAAGCCGACCTGCTGTTCCGCGACATGCAGTCGGACATCGCCCAGCAGCTGATGCGCCGCATTGCCGCCGTCAAGGAGCTCTGAGCCGCTGCGCCCAGGTCATTCCCCGGTCATTCCATTTCCATGCAACTTGCCAGCGCCCAACTCGGGGCCCACCTGCAAAAGGGCCTGAAGCCGCTCTACACGATCCACGGCGACGAGCCGCTGCTCGCGCAGGAGGCGGCCGACGCCATCCGCGCGGCCGCGCGCGCGCAGGGCTACACCGAACGCAGTTCGTACACCGTGGCGGGCGCGCACTTCGACTGGAGCGCGGTGCTGGCGGCCGGGGGCTCGCTTTCGCTGTTCGCCGACAAGCAGATCGTGGAGATCCGCATCCCCTCGGGCAAGCCCGGCAAGGACGGCAGCGCGGCGCTGCAGCACATGGCCGAGGCCGCGCCTGGCAACGACAGCACACTCACGCTGGTGATGCTGCCGCGCCTGGACAAGGCCACGCGCACCGGCGCCTGGTTCTCCGCGCTGGAGAACAACGGCGCGAGCATCCAGGTCGACCCGATCGAGCGCAATGCGCTGCCGCAATGGATCGCGCAGCGCCTGGGACTGCAGGGCCAGCGCGTGATGCCCGGCGACGAAGGCCAGCGCACGCTGCAGTTCTTTGCCGACCGCGTGGAGGGCAACCTGCTCGCCGCGCACCAGGAGATCCAGAAGCTCGCGCTGCTGCATCCGGCCGGCGAGCTGAGCTGGGAGCAGGTGGAAGGCGCGGTGAACAACGTGGCGCGCTACGACGTGTTCAAGCTGTCCGAGGCCGTGCTGGCCGGCAACCCGCAGCGCGTGGCGCGCATGCTCGACGGCCTGCAGGCCGAGGGCGAGGCCGAGGTGCTGGTGCACTACACGATCGCCGAGGACATCCGGGCGCTCAAGCGTGTGAAGGACGCCATGGCGTCGGGCCGCCCGCTGCCGATGGCGCTGCGCGAGAACCGCATCTGGGGGCCCCGCGAGCGCGCGTTCGAGCGCGTGCTGCCGCGGCTGGACGACCGCATGCTGGCGCGGCTGCTGCGCGCCGCCCACTCGGTGGACGGCATCGTGAAGGGCCTGAAGCAGCCCGACTGGCCCGCGAGCGGCTGGCAGTCGCTGCAGCGGCTGGCGCTGATGCTGTGCCGCGCGTGCAGCAGTGCGGCGGCTGCACCGCGGCGCGGCTGATCCACGCCGAAGGCGTCTGTTCCGGTGGCGCGAGCCATCAAAAAGCCTGTGTCATCCGGGCCACAGGTTGGCGTGGGAAAATGCGCAGATGAATGCGTTCAACGTCAGCGAGCACATGCAGACCCTCGGTCTGCAAGCCAAAGCCGCTGCATTCCTCATGGCCCGTGCGGATGCAGCTACCAAAAACATAGCATTGAAGGCGCTGGCCCGGCGCTTGCGCGAAGCCGGCCCGGTGCTGGCCGTCGCCAACGAGAAAGACCTGGCGCGCGCCACGGCCGCCGGCCTGTCGGCACCGATGGTCGACCGCCTCAAGCTCACGCCGAAGGTCATCGAGACCGTGGCACTGGGCTGCGAGCAGCTCGCCGGCATGGCCGACGTGATCGGCGAGATCATCGGCATGAAGCAGCAACCCAGCGGCATTCGTGTGGGCCAGATGCGCGTGCCGATCGGCGTGTTCGGCATGATCTACGAGAGCCGCCCCAACGTGACCATCGAGGCCGCGAGCCTGGCCATCAAGAGCGGCAACGCGGCCATCCTGCGCGGCGGCTCGGAGGCCATCGAGTCGAACAAGGCGCTGGCGCTGCTGGTGTCCGGGGCGCTGGCCGAGGCCGGCCTGCCGGTCGAGGCGGTGCAACTGGTGCAGACCACCGACCGCGAAGCCGTGGGCCAGCTCATCGCCATGCCCGAATTCGTCGACGTGATCATTCCGCGCGGCGGCAAGGGCCTGATCGAGCGCATCAGCCGCGACGCCAAGGTGCCGGTCATCAAGCACCTGGACGGCAACTGCCACGTCTACGTGGACGACACGGCCGAGTTCGACATGGCGCTGCGCATCGTCGACAACGCCAAGACCCAGAAGTACAGCCCCTGCAACGCCGCCGAAGGCCTGCTGGTGTCGGCCACGGTGGCCGAGCACTTCCTGCCCGACATCGCCGCCATCTTCGCGGCCAAGGGCGTGGAAATGCGCTGCGACCCGGCCGCCGCCGCGATCCTGCGGGCCAGCGAGGCGCTGGGCGCCGCCGGTGCCAATGCCAAGATCGTCGATGCGGTGGAGAGCGACTGGTCCGAGGAATACCTCGCGGCGGTCATCAGCATCAAGGTGGTGTCGGGCGTGGACGAGGCCATTGCCCACATCAACCGCTATTCGAGCCACCACACCGACGCCATCGTCACGCGCGACCACGTGCATGCGCAGCGCTTCCTGCGCGAGGTCGATTCGGCCAGCGTGATGGTCAATGCGAGCACCCGCTTCGCGGATGGCTTCGAATTTGGCCTGGGTGCCGAAATCGGCATCAGCACCGACAAGTTCCATGCCCGCGGCCCGGTGGGCATCGAAGGCCTCACCTCGCTGAAGTACGTGGTGCTGGGACAGGGCGAGGTCCGGACTTGATGCGCCCGCGCGCAGTCTTGTCATTGGGGCGGCCATCCCCAAATCCTACAATTCCGCTCCACCTTTAAGCACAAAACCAACAAGGCCGCCGCATGGTTCCGCATCTCGTCACTGCCCTGACCGGCCCGATCAATGAACTGGAGCAGCGGGTGCTCGACTCGATGCCCGCCATCGAGCGCTGGTTCCGGCTCGAATGGATGGAGCACACGCCGCCGTTCTACAGCGCCGTGGACATCCGCAACGCCGGCTTCAAGCTGGCGCCGGTCGACACCAACCTGTTTCCCGGCGGCTGGAACAACCTCACCAAGGAGATGCTGCCGCTGGCCGTGCAGGCCGCGCAGGCCGCCATCGAGAAGATCTGTCCGGAGGCGCGCAACCTGCTCGTCATTCCGGAAAATCACTCCAAGAACACCTTCTACCTGGCCAACGTCGCGCAACTGGTGCGCATCTTCCACATGGCGGGGCTCAACGTGCGCATCGGGTCCATCGACCCGGCCATCAAGGCGCCCAAGAAGATCGAGCTGCCCAACGGCGAGACCGTGACGCTCGAACCCGTGGTCCGTACCAAGCGCCGCCTGGGCCTGAAGAACTTCGATCCCTGCACAATCCTGCTCAACAACGAGCTTTCGGCGGGAACGCCCGGCATCCTCGAGGACCTGCACGAGCAGTACCTGCTGCCGCCGCTGCACGCGGGCTGGTCGGTGCGGCGCAAGAGCAACCACCTGCACAGCTACGAAGAGCTGTCCAAGCGCTTCGGCAAGCTGCTGGGCATCGACCCCTGGCTCATCAACCCGATCTATGCGCGCGCGGAGGGCGTGGACGTGGCCGAAGGCCGCGGCATCGACGTGCTGACCAGCCACGTGGAAGCAGTGCTCACCAAGGTGCGCCGCAAGTACAAGGAATACGGCATCAACGAGAAGCCGTTCGTGGTCGTCAAGGGCGGCCACAGCGGCAGCGGCAGCCCGGGCGTGGTGACGGTGCGCGACGCCAAGGAGGTCGAGGCGCTGATCGGCAAGTCGCGCACCAGCACGTCGTCGGCCGCCAGGATCTCGGGCGGGCGCGACCTGCGCGAACCCACCGAGCTGATCGTGCAGGAAGGCGTGCTGACCAACGAGCGCGTGCACAACGGCGTGGCCGAGCCGGTGGTCTACATGATGGACCGCTACGTGGTGGGCGGCTTCTACCGCGTGCATGCCGAGCAGGCCGCCGACGAGAACCTCAAGCTGCCGGGCGCGAGCTTCGTGCCGCTGGCCTTCTCCGAAAGCGCGCACATGCCGCAGCCCGGCGCCAAGCCCGGTGCCAGCGCGCCGAACCGCTTCTACATGTACGGCGTGGTCGGGCGGCTGGCCATGGTGGCCGCCAGCTACGAGATGGAGGCGACCGACCCGGACGCCGAAATCTACGAATGAAGGTCTAAATGAAGGGCCGCAGCTTGCGGCGGCGGCGGGCGACGGCAAAATAGCGGCCCCACAGCAAACGGAAACAAAAGGGCGGGAGGGGTGATGCGGGCGGGCGTACGGACGTTCGCTCTCGTCGCACCCCGGCGTGTCTGACGCGTCGATTCCAGCAGCCTGCCCTTTTCCCATCGACTTCGTGTCAGCCCCCAAAAACCTCTCAGCCGGCCTGATCGTCGGCGCCATCGGCGTCGTCTACGGCGACATCGGCACCAGCGTGCTGTATGCCGTCAAGGAAGTGTTCGGCCACGGCCACGTGCCGTTCACGGTCGAGAACGTCTACGGCATCCTGTCGATGTTCTTCTGGACGCTCACGGTCATCGTCTCCATCAAGTACGTGGTGCTGGTGCTGCGGGCGGACAACGAAGGCGAGGGCGGCCTCGTCGCCATGCTCGCGCTGGCGTCCCGGGCGGTGGCCGACAAGCCCCGGCTGCGCCACGTGCTGCTGGTGGTGGGTATCTTCGGCACATCGCTCTTCTATGGCGACGGGGTCATCACGCCGGCCATCTCGGTGCTGTCGGCGGTCGAGGGCCTGGAGGTGGTGTCGCCGCACTTCTCGCACTACGTGATCCCCATCACCCTGGTCGTGCTGTTCTGCCTTTTCGCGGTGCAAAAGCGCGGCACCGCGGGCATCGGCAAGTTCTTCGGACCGGTCACGCTGGCGTGGTTCGCGGCCATTGCGGTGCTGGGCGTGTGGCAGATCCTGCACCACCCCGAGATCGTCAAGGCGCTCAACCCCTGGTATGCGCTGAAGTTCATCTGGGACAACCCGGGCACCAGCTTCATCCTGCTGGGCGCCATGGTGCTGTGCGTGACCGGCGCCGAGGCGCTGTACGCCGACCTGGGCCACTTCGGCAAGAAGCCGATCCGCATCGCGTGGTTCTCGGTCGTCATGCCGGCGCTCACCCTCAACTACCTGGGCCAGGGCGCGCTGCTGCTGGAGAACCCCGAGGCCGTGAAGAACCCCTTCTTCATGATGGCGCCCGAGTGGGCGCTGGTTCCGCTGGTGCTGCTGGCCACGCTGTCCACGGTCATCGCGTCGCAGGCGCTCATCACGGGCGCGTTCAGCGTCACGCGCCAGGTCATCCAGCTGGGCTACCTGCCGCGCCTGAACATCGAGCACACCAGCGTGCGCACGGCCGGGCAGATCTACATTCCGCTGGTCAACTGGGGCCTGTTCGTGGCCATCGTGCTGGCGGTGGTGATGTTCCGCACGTCGAGCAGCCTGGCGGCGGCCTACGGCATCGCGGTGACCACCGACATGCTGATCACCACCATCCTGACCTTCTTCGTGATCCGCTACGCGTGGAAGCTGCCGCTGGTGCTTTGCATCGGCTCGACGGCCTTGTTCTTCTTCGTCGACTTCATGTTCTTCGCGTCGAACCTGCTCAAGCTGTTCGAAGGCGGCTGGTTCCCGCTGATGATCGGCGGCTTCGTCTTCACGCTGATGATCACGTGGAAGGAAGGCCGGCGCCTCATGGGCGAGGCGCAGCATGCCGATGCCATCGACCTGAAGTCCTTCCTGGGCTCGGTGTTCGTCAGCCCGCCGGTGCGCGTGGAAGGCACGGCGGTGTTCCTCACGGCCGAGCCCGGCACCGTGCCCAACGCGCTGCTGCACAACCTGAAGCACAACAAGGTGCTGCACGAGCAGAACATGTTCGTCACCGTGCGCAACCACGAGGTGCCCTGGATCCCGATGGACAAGCGCATCGAGATCGACGCGCTGGGCAACCACTGCTGGCAGGTGATCGTGCACTACGGCTTCAAGAACGACATCGACCTGCCGCGCGCGCTCGACAACGCGCGCCTGCGCGGCTGCCAGCTGGAGCCGATGACGACCAGCTACTTCCTGTCGCGCGACGTGGTGATTCCCACGCTGGGCAGCGGCATGGCGCCGTGGCGCGAGAAGCTGTTCGCGCAGATGCACCACAACGCGAGTGGCGCGGCCGCCTTCCTGGGGCTGCCGAACAATGCGGTGGTGGAGCTGGGCTCGAAGATCGAGATCTGACGCGGCCGCCGGGTGTTCGGCCGGGGCGGTTCAGCCCAGGCCCAGCATCTGCCCCAGGCTGCGCTGCGCGGCCGGCCGGTCCAGCGCGATGTTCCGCTCCAGCACCAGCAGGTGCGCTTCCATCAGGTGCACGGCCGTGTCCGCATCGCCGCGCGCGATGGCGTCGACCACTTCGGCATGCTCGCCGTGCTCGCACGCGGCGTTGCCGGGCGGCTCGTACAGCGCCACGATCAGCGAGCAGCGCGACATCAGCTCCGTGAGGTAGCGCTCCAGGATCGGATTGCGCGCGAGCCGCGCCACGCGCAGGTGGAACGAGCTGGCCAGCCGCGCCCATTCGGGTTGCGTGTGGCGGTGCATGGCTGCGTGTTCTTCCTTCAGGTGCCGGCGCAGTTCGGCCACTTCGGCCTTGGTGGCGTTGCGCACCGCCATGCGCACCAGCGCGGCCTCGAGCGCGCGGCGCGCCTCGAAGATCTGCCGCGTTTCTTCCGGCGAAGGCATCGCGACGATGGCGCCGCGGTTGGGCCGCAGGTCGACGATGTGGTCGTGCGCCAGCCGCTGCAGCACCTTGCGCACCAGCGCGCGGCTCACGCCGAACAGCTCGCACAGCGAGGCCTCGGGCAGCTTGGTGCCGGGTGCCAGGCGCTGGTTGGTCACGCCCTCGAAGACCGAGCGGTAGATGCGTTCCTCGATGTCGCCTTCGTCACCTTCGCCCCCTGCCGGCGTGACCGGCGTGACCGGCGCGGCCGTCGCGGTGGGTTCGGCGGCTGGCGACGGCTTGCGCCGGGCGGCGGCGGGCTTCGGCGGCGAGGGGGAACGGGCCATGGGGTGGAAAGCAGGCGGTGGGAACGCGCAGATTATCGAGCCCGCCCATGCACCCTGTGGTTCAGTCGAATTCTCCGGGCCGCTCCGCGGCCAGCTGCGTCATGTGCGCCGCAATGGCCCCCGGCGTGGTGAACCAGATGTCGCCCCGGTCGCGCGCCTGCGCCAGGTGCGCCAGCGCGGTGCGCAAATGCCGCAGCCGGTAAGGCTGGCCCACGATGTACGGATGCAGCGCCAGGCCCATCACCAGCGGCTGGCTGCGCGCCTGCGTGAGCATTTCTTCGAAGTTGTCGACCACCATCGCGCTGAAGTCCTTCGCGTCCATCAGGCGGCCGACGATCATCGGAATGTCGTTGAGCTCCTGCGGGTAAGGCACCGACCACAGTGCACCGCCGCCGCGCGTGCGCATGCGAATCGGCTGGTCGTCGTGGCACCAGTTCAGCGTGTAGCCGTAGCCTGTCTCGGCCAGCAGGTCGGGCGTGACGGCGCTCTCCGAGATCCACGGCGACAGCCATCCCGAAGGCGCCTGCCCGCTCTCGCGCACCATGCGGTCGCGGCAGCGCTGCAGCAGCGCGCGCTCGTGCATTTCGTCGAGCACGCCCTGGCGTTCGGCGTTGCTGTGGCCGTGGCCGATCAGCTCGTCGCCGCGCGCCACCAGCGCCTGCACCAGCTCCGGGCAGTGGTCGTACAGCGCGGTGTTGATCAGCGCACCGGCGGGCAATGCGAGCGCGTCGAACAGCTCCAGGCAGCGCCATGCGCCCACGCGGTTGCCGTACTCGCGCCAGCCGTGGTTGAGCACGTCGGGCTGCGGCGAGGCCGGGCCGATGCATGCGCCCAGCCCGTCGCCGAAGGCGAAGTGCTCGACGTTGAAGCCCAGGTACACCGCCAGCCGCGCGCCGTTGGGCCACACGTGGTCGGGCCGCCGCGTGATGGGCCGGTAGTCGAAGCGGTCGTGCGTGGGCAGCAGTTCGGGCCAGCGCGTGGTCATGCGCCGGTCCTCACAGCACCGCGAGGCCGGCGCGCAACAGCAGCCATTCGGCGCTGTCGTTCCACACGTCCATCTGCACGATGAGGCCGTGGCTCACCACGTAGCGGTCGACGTAGCGGTTGTCCTCGAAGGCGGTGCCGTCGGGCCATGCGCCGTACAGCGTGCCCAGGCTGTAGACCACGGTGGCCTCGGGCGTGCCGCCGGCCACCGTTTCGGTGCGCTCGATCTTCTTCTTCACCCAGGCATAGCGCTTCGCATTGAAGGCCGAGGTGTCGCCCGGCGCCTGCATCGGCCGGTTGCCGGTGAAGCGGATGCGGATGCCGGGCGCGGTGAAGCGCGAGGCCGACTGCGGGTCGGGAATCATCACCAGGCGAAGGAACTCGTCCACCACGGCGGCGGGGGCGAGCGTGTGGGGTGCTGGTGCGGCGGGCGTGGTCATGCGGTTCTCCAGTCGTTGTGAGCCATGGCGGTGCACGGCGGTATGTCGTGGCGGAATCGTGCAATTCCTGTGCCTGATTGTTGACACGCTCGAATTTGGATTGTCGACAATTCGATGGATAAATTGTCAACTTGGCATGCCGCTTGCATCCGGGGCTGGCCAGTCGCTTCGGCGCATTTCGATGCACCTTGTTGGGTGCCTCATCCCTTGTCCATCCCCTGCTTCTCTTCGACCCAGGAGTCCGCCATGTCCCGTTCGCCTCGCTTCAACCGCCGCACGCTGTGCCTTGCAGCCGTTGCCGCTGCCTGCCTTTCCCACGGTGCGGCCTTCGCCGCCGAGCCGATCAAGATCGGCCTGGTCACGGCCCTGTCGGGCCAGTCGGCACTGGCCGGCGAAGCCATCACGCGCGGCCTCACGGTGGCCATCGACGAGATCAACGGCAAGGGCGGGCTGCTCGGCGGGCGCAAGCTCGAGCTGGTGCGCCGCGACGACGAGGCCAACCCCGCCAAGGGCGTGGTGGCCGCGCGCGAACTCATCTTCAAGGAGAAGGTGGCAGTGCTGTTCGGCGGGCTCGACACGCCGGTGTCGATGGCCATCGTGCCCATCGCCAACCAGGAGAAGACGCCCTTCATGGGCCCCTGGGCCGCGGGCACGCCCATCACGAAGAATGGCGCCAACCCCAACTACGCCTTTCGCGTGTCGGCGGTCGACGAGATCGTCAACGTGGGCATGCTCGACTACGCGCAGAAGAACTTCAAGGCGAGCAAGTTCGGCATGATCCTGGTCAACAACCCGTGGGGCGAATCGAACGAGAAGGGCCTGCACGCCGCGCTCGCCGCCAAGGGCCTGAAGGCCGTGGGCGTGGAGAAGTTCGACGGCAACGACGTCGACGTGGTGCCGCAGCTCACGCGCCTGAAGGCCGCGGGCGCCGACACGCTGTTCATGGTCGGCAACGTGGGCCCGTCGGCGCAGGTGGTGAAGTCGCTCGACCGCATGGGCTGGCAGGTGCCCATCGTGTCGCACTGGGGCCCGGCGGGCGGCCGCTTCACCGAGCTGGCCGGCCCCAACGGCAAGAACGTGCACTTCGTGCAGACCTACAGCTTCTTCGGCAAGCAGTCACCGGTGGGTGAGAAGGTGATTGCCGCGCTGAAGGCCAAGTACCCCGCCATCAAGGGCCCGGACGACATCACGCCCGCCGTGGGCGTGGCCAACGCCTACGACGGCATGCAGCTCGCGGCGCTGGCCATCGCGGCGGCCGGCTCGACCGACGGCGACGCGGTGCGCCAGGGCTTCTACAAGATCGGCAGGTACGAAGGCCTGATCAAGACCTACGACAAGCCCTTCTCGCCCGCCGTGCACGACGCCGTGACCGCCAACGACTACGTGTGGGCGCAGTTCATCGACAACCGCATCCTGCCCGTGGGCATGGTCGCGGCGAAGTAAGAAAAGAAGAGGGCTGCGCGCAATGCTGCTTTCCGCATGGATCAGCGGGTTGGGGCTGGGGAGCATGTACGGGCTGATCGCCCTGGGCTTCTACGTCACCTACGCCGTTTCGGGCACCGTCAACTTCGCGCAGGGCAGCGCGATGATGCTGGGCGCGGTCTTCACCTTCTGGTTCGCGCAGACCCTGGGCTGGCCGATGCCGCTGGCCATCGCGCTGGCGCTCGTGCTGTGTGGCGTGTACGGGCTGGTGGTCGAGTTCGTGGCGGTGCGTCCGTTCGCGAGCCGCGGCTCCGAAGCCTGGCTGATGGCCACGGTGGCGCTGGGCATCGTGGTCGACAACCTGGTGATGTTCACCTTCGGCAAGGAGCCGCGCAGCCTGCCGTCGCCGCTGGCGGTCACGCCGCTGCAGGTGGGCGACGTGGGGCTGGGCGTGTACCCGCTGCAATTGCTCATTCCCGTGGCGGGCCTGGCGCTGGCCGCGGCGCTGCACATCGTGGCGCGGCGCACGCGCTGGGGCGTGGGCATGCTGGCCGTGGTGCAGAACCCGGCCGCCGCGCGGCTCATGGGCATTCCGATCCGGCGCGCGGTGGCCGCGGCCTTTGCGCTGTCGGCCGTGTTCGCGGGCGTGGCGGGCGTGCTGATCGCGCCGCTGTTCAACGTGCAGGCGGACATGGGCACGCTGTTCGGCCTGAAGGCCTTCGCGGTCGCGATCCTGGGCGGCATCACCAGCGCATGGGGCGTGATGGGCGCGGGGCTGCTGTTCGGCCTGGCCGAAGCGCTGATCACCGCCACGCTGGGTTCGGGCTACACGCAGATCCTGACCTTCGCCCTGGTGATCGTGGTGCTCGCGCTGCGGCCCCAGGGGCTGTTCGGCCGTGCGGCGGTGAAGAAGGTATGAGCGCCGCTCCTGGCATTTCGGGCATGCGCTGGCCCGCGCTGGTCGTGCTCGTGTCGGCAATGGCCGTGGGCGTGGCGCTCGCGGCCACGGTCAACGGCTACTACGTGTTCGTGCTCGCCAACGTGGCGTTGTTCGCGATCGTCGGCATCGGGCTCAACGTGCTGCTCGGGCTCACGGGGCAGATGTCGTTCGGGCACGTGGGCTTCTATGCGATCGGAGCGTACGCCGTCGCCATTCTCACGAGCAAGGCCGGCTGGAGCTTCTGGGCCGCATGGCCGGTGGGTGCGCTCGTCGCGGGCGCCATGGGTGCGCTGCTCGCGCTGCCCGCGTTGCGCGCCAAGGGGCCGTACCTCGCGATGATCACCATCGCCTTCGGCTTCATCGTGGAGCACGCGATCGTCGAGGCGCGCGACCTCACGGGCGGGCAGAACGGCCTCATGGGCATCGCGGGTCCTTCGCTCTTTGGGTTGGCGCAGGGCGAGCGCGCGGCGGCCATGCTGGCGGTGCTCACGGCCGGCGTGGCGCTCGTGGCCTTCGCGCTGCTGTCGCGCGGCGGCTGGGGCGC
Organism: Variovorax sp. AC103; assembly: GCF_979254005.1. Taxonomy (NCBI): domain Bacteria; kingdom Pseudomonadati; phylum Pseudomonadota; class Betaproteobacteria; order Burkholderiales; family Comamonadaceae; genus Variovorax; species Variovorax sp. AC103. The sequence goes on from NZ_CEEDFC010000036.1 coordinate 18,575, forward strand.
TGCAATGCGCGCGGTGCGCGACAGCGAGACGGCGGCCGAGTCGATCGGGCTCGATCCGCTGCGCATCAAGACCGTGGCCTTCGCGCTGTCGGCGCTGTGCGCGGGCGCGGCGGGCGGGCTGTTCGCGCCGCTGTCGGGCTTCGTCACGCCGCACACCTTCGGCTTCGGGCAGTCGATCCTGTTCGTGCTGGTCGTGATGATCGGCGGCGCGGGCTCGGTGGGCGGGCCGGTGGTCGGCGCGCTCGTGGTGGCGCTGCTGCCCGAGGTGCTCGCGAGCCTGGAGGAATACCGGCTGCTGTTCTTCGGCCTGCTGCTGCTGGTCGTGCTGTGGGCGGCGCCGGACGGTGCGGCCGGGCTGTGGCGGCGTGTGATGGCCCCCGTGCTTGCGCGCTTCGCCAGGCAGCCGGCGCCGCTGCCATTGCGCGCAGATGCCACGGGCCTGCCACCGCGCGCGCCAGGCGCATCGGGCGCACCGATCCGCACCGAAGGCCTCACGATGCAGTTCGGCGGCGTGCGCGCCGTGAGCGACCTGGCCTTCGGCACGCACGCGGGCGGCATCACCAGCCTGATCGGTCCGAACGGCGCGGGCAAGACCACGGTGCTGAACATGCTGAGCGGCTTCTACAGGCCCACGGGCGGCGGCTTCCGCCTGGGCGAGGCGCCGCTGCAGGGCCTGCGCGCCTTCCGCATCGCGCGCGCCGGCGTGGCACGCACCTACCAGACCTCGCAGCTGTTCGGCAGCCTGAGCGTGGAAGACAACGTGGCGCTCGCGCTGGGGCGCGGCACGCTCGGGCCCTTGCTGGGCGCGCGGCGCTACCGCTCGGCCGCGGCGCGCGCGCAGGCGCGGCAGCTGCTGGCCTTCTGTGGCTACGCGGGTTCGCCCGACACGCCGGCCGCCGACCTCGCGCACGTCGACCGCCGCCTGGTCGAGATCGCACGCGCCCTGGCCACCTCGCCGCAGGCGCTGCTGCTCGACGAGCCCGCGGCCGGCCTCTCGCGCGAAGACAAGACGCAGCTGGCCGCACTGCTGCAGCGCATCGCGGCGGCCGGCATCGGCGTGCTGCTGGTCGAGCACGACATGGAACTGGTCATGGGCATCTCCGACCATCTCGTGGTGCTCGACGCCGGGCAGCGGCTGGCGGTGGGCGATGTCGCGGCCATCCAGGCCGACCCGGCGGTGCGCAAGGCGTACCTGGGCGAGGCGATGACGGCCGGCGCGTCCCCGAAGGCACCGCGCCCCGCCTTGCCGGCGGACGCGCCCGAGGTGCTGGGCATCGGCGCGCTGGTGGCCGGCTACGGCGCCGAGCCGGTGCTGCACGGCATCGACCTGCGCGTGCGGCGCGGCGAACTGGTGGCACTGCTGGGCGCCAACGGCGCGGGCAAGTCCACGCTGATGCGCTCGCTGGCCGGGCTGCACCGGCCGGTGCAGGGCGGCATCCACCTCGAAGGCGCGGAACTGGCGGGCCTGCCCGCCGAGCGCATCGTGGCGCGCGGGCTGGTGCTGGTGCCCGAAGGCCGGCAGGTGTTCCCCGAGCTCAGCGTGCGCGACAACATCCGCCTGGGCGCGTTTCTCGACGGGCGCGACATCGACGCGCGCACCGAGGCCATGCTCGTGCGCTTCCCGCGCCTGCGCGAGCGGCTGCACCAGCGTGCGGGGCTGCTGTCGGGCGGCGAGCAGCAGATGCTGGCCATCGCGCGCGGGCTGATGTCGCAGCCGCGCGTGCTGCTGCTCGACGAGCCCTCGCTCGGGCTGGCGCCGAAGATCATCTCGGAGCTGTTCGAGGCGCTCGACAGCTTGCGCGCCGAAGGGCTCACCGTGCTGCTGGTCGACCAGATGGCCGCGCTCGCGCTGGCGCTGTGCGACCGGGCCTATGTGATGGAAGGCGGGCGCATCGTGGCGCAGGGCAGCGCGGCGGACATCGCGGCCGACGGCGCCTTGGCCAAGGCCTACCTGGGCGCGGCCTGAGGCTATGAAGCCCTGACGCCGCCGTGCCGGCGCCCCCCGGCACGGCGGCACAATCGCGCGATGCGATTTTTCAAGGACCTGAGCCTTTCGGCTTTCACCGCGGGCTTCGTCGCCGTGCTCGTGGGCTTCACCAGCTCGGTGGCCATCGTGTTCCAGGCCGCCCAGGCTTTCGGCGCCACGCCGGAAATGGCGGCCTCGTGGATGTGGGCGCTGGGCATCGGCATGGGCCTGGCCTCGGCGCTGCCCTCGCTGTGGTGGCGCCAGCCCGTCATGATCGCCTGGAGCACGCCCGGCGCGGCCGTGCTGGCGGTGGCGGGCATGGGCTACAGCATGAACGAGGCGGTCGGCGCCTTCATCGTCTGCGCGGTGCTGATGGTGCTGGCGGGCGCCACCGGCTGGTTCGAGCGCGTCATGAACAAGATCCCGATGGCCATCGCGTCCGCGTTGCTCGCCGGCGTGCTGGCGCGCTTCGGGCTCGGCGCCTTCATCGCGGCGCAAACGGCGCTGCCGCTGGTGCTGCTGATGCTCGGCACCTACCTCGTCGCCAAGCGGCTGCTGCCGCGCTACGCGGTGCCGCTCACGCTGCTGGTGGCCATCGTGTTCGTCGCGGCCCGCGGCCAGCTGGCGTGGTCGGCGGTGCATTTCTCGCTCACCTGGCCGGTGTTCACGATGCCGGTCTTCAGCTGGCAGGCCATCGTCAGCCTAGCGCTGCCGCTGTTCGTGGTGACCATGGCCTCGCAGAACCTGCCGGGCGTGGCCGCCATCCGCGCGGCGGGCTATGGCGGGCTGCCGGTCAGCAAGCTCATCACCATCAGCGGGCTGACCACGCTGGTGCTGGCGCCGTTCGGCGCCTTCGCGCTGAACCTGAGCGCCATCACCGCGGCCATCTGCATGGGCCGCGAGGCGCACGAAGACCCGGCGCGGCGCTACACGGCCGCCGTGAGCTGCGGCGCCATCTACGTGGTGATCGGCCTGTTCGGCGCGGCCGTCACCGGGCTGCTGACGGCCTTTCCCAAAGAGCTGGTCGCGGCCATCGCCGGGCTGGCGCTGCTGGGCACCATCGGCGGCGGCCTGGCGGCTGCGGTGCGCGACGAATCGCACCGCGAGGCTGCGCTGATCACCTTCCTGGTCACGCTCTCGGGCGTGACGCTGGCGGGCATCGGCTCGGCCTTCTGGGGCGTGGTGGCCGGGGCCGTGGCGCTGGCGGTGCAGCAGATCGGCCGCTCGACCAGCTCGAAAGCCTTCGAAAAGGCCCCGCCCGGCAAGGAGATCGCCCCTTCCGGCAACATCGCGCCCGACATCCCTGAGGCCGCCGCTCCCGGCGCCGGAAAGAACATCTGATGAAAAACATCCTCTTCGTCGCCGATCCGCTCGACCAGTTCAAGATCTACAAGGACACGACCTTCTCGATGATGCGCGAGGCCCAGCGCCGCGGCCACCGCATCGCCGCCTGCCTGCCGCAGGACATCCAGTGGAAGTCGGGCGGGCTGGTCACGGCCGTGGTGCAGCAGATCACGCTGACCGGGGATGCGACAGACTGGTACACGGTCGACATCACCGAAAGCAAGGCGCTGAAGGACTTCGACGCCGTGCTGATGCGCAAGGACCCGCCCTTCGACGCCGAGTACATCTATTCGACGCACCTGCTGCAGCAGGCCGAGCGCGAGGGCGCGCAGGTGGTCAACTCGCCGCGCGCGCTGCGCGACCACCCCGAGAAGCTCGCGATCATGGAGTTTCCGCAGTTCGTGACGCCCACCCTGGTCACGCGCAGCGCGCAGGCCGTGCGCGACTTCCATGCGGAGCACGGCGACATCATCCTGAAGCCGCTCGACGGCATGGGCGGCATGGGCATCTTCCGCGTGAAGCAGGACGCGCTGAACCTGGGCTCCATCGTCGAGACGCTCAACAAGGACGGCGCCGAGACGATCATGGTGCAGCGCTTCGTGCCCGAGGTGGTGCAGGGCGACAAGCGCATCCTGATCATCGCGGGCGAGCCGGCGCCCTTCGTGCTGGCGCGCATTCCGCAGGGCACCGAGGTGCGCGGCAACCTGGCGGCCGGCGGCAAGGGCGTGGCGCAGCCGCTGACCGCGCGCAACCGCGAGATCGCCGAGGCCATCGGCAGCGTGCTGGCGCCGCGCGGACTGCTCCTGATCGGGCTGGACGTGATCGGCGACTCGGTCACCGAGATCAACGTGACCAGCCCGACCTGCTTTCAGGAAATCACCGAGCAGACGGGCTTCGACGTGCCGAAGATGTTCATCGACGCGCTGGAGGCGCACCTCGCGCGGTAGCGCGAGGGCGCCGGCGGTCAGAAGTCGATCGTGCCGCTCACTGCAAAGGTGCGCGGCGCGCCCAGCACCAGGTAGTTGGATCCCTGCGTGCCGCCCACCGACGCCCAGTACGACTTGTTGAACAGGTTGTCGATGCGCGCACGCAGCGTGAGCGCGCGGCCGTTGCCCAGGTCGACCAGGTAGCGCGCGCCGATGTCAAAGCGCGTCCACGACGGCACCGACTGCGTATTGGTGGCATTGGCGTACTGCTTGGAGGTGTAGAGCACGCGAGCGTTCAGCGACAGGTTGCGCAGGCCGGGCACGTCCCATTCGGCGCCCAGGTTGGCCTGCTGCCTGGCCACGCCGATGGCGTCCAGGCCGTCGGTGGCACCGCCTTGCGTCTGCTTCTGCTTGGCGTCGAGCAGCGTCAGGCCGCCGAGCAGGCGCAGGCCCTTGGCGGGCTGGCCGAACACCGAGAACTCCAGGCCCTGGTTGCGCTGCTTGCCGTAGAGGCCGTAGGTCTGCCCCGAGTAGGCGTAGGTGGGCTGGTCGGTGGTGAAGAACGCGGCGCTGGCGCCGAGCGTGCCGCCGTCGTACTTGACGCCGACTTCCTTCTGCTTGGCCTGGTACGGCGCGAAGATCTCGCCGCTGTTGGTGACCGGGCGGTTGTTCACCGTGCCGGGCGCCACGTTGCCCTTGACCAGGCCTTCGATGTAGTTGGCGTAGGCCGACACGGTCGGCGTGATCTTGAACACGATGCCGGCCACCGGCGTGGTCTTGCTCTTGTCGTAGGTGCTCGTCTGCTGGAGCGTGGTGTAGGCGAAGCTGGTCTGCTCGATGGTCTGGCGGCGCGCGCCGAGCGTGACGAGCAGGCGGTCGTCCATGAAGGCCATGGTGTCGGCGACGGCCACGCTGGAGGTGTCGATCTTGTCGGTCAGGCGCGGGTCTGCCAGCGTGTTGCCGACGAAGCCGCCCGCGCCGTTGGCGATCGGATAGATCGAGGCATACGGCGCGTAGATGTTGTTGCGCACGCTGCCCGACGAGATGGCGTAGGCGTTGTCGCGGTCGTTGCTGTACTTGGCCACCGAGGCCACCACGGTGTGCTTCACGGGGCCGGTGGCGAAGGTGCCGCGCACGCCGAGTTCCGCCGTGCCGATGCGGTCCTTGCGGGTGTTGCTGAAGCGCGTGTTGCTGGTGTCGCCGAAGGCGTTGGTGAGCGTCGGGTTCGACAGCACGTTGTCTTCGTCGCTGCGGCGCACGCCGCCCGCGGCCCAGGCCGTGATGTTGTCGGTGATGTCGACTTCGCCGCGGAAGGTGGCGAACTTGTCCTTTTCCTTGGAATAGGTCCAGGGTTGGGCGAAGTTGGTGCGGGCGTCGGGCGCGCGCGGGATCGGCAGCGTGGAAGATGGCGTGACGCTGGGGCGGCCGTCCTTCAGGTCGTAGTCCTGGTAGCCGAAGTCGGCCGACAGGCGCACGTTGCGGCTGTGCCAGTCCAGGCCCACGCCGAAGGCGCTGAGCTGCTGGCTCTCGTTCTTGATCCCGGTGCCGCCGTCGCGGCGCACCGCGTTCACGCGCACGCCCAGGCTATCGTCGGGACCGAAGCGGCGAGCCAGGTCGAGGTTGACGAAGCCCTGGCCGCCGGTCTGCACGCCGAAGCCCACGCGCGTGAGCGGTTCGTTGGGCGCGCGCTTGGGCAGCAGGTTGATCGCACCGCCGATGCCGCTGCCGCCGGGGGCCGCGCCGTTCAGGAAGGTGTTGGCGCCGCGGAACACTTCCACGCGCTCGAAGAATTCGGAGGCGATGTACTGGCGCGGCAGCATGCCGTAGAGGCCGTTGTACGAGACGTCGTCCGAGTACACGGGGAAGCCGCGCACCACGTACAGCTCCTGGAAGTTGCCGAAGCCTCGGGCCTGGCGCACCGACGGGTCGTTCAGCAGCACGTCGGCCACGCTCTTGGCCTGCTGGTCCTGGATCAGCTCGTTGGTGTAGTTGGTGCTGGAAAACGGCGTGCTCATCATGTCCTGGTTGCCCAGGATGCCGACGCGCCCGCCGCGCGCCACCTGCCCGCCGGCGTAGGGCTTGGTCAGTCCTTCCGCCGAGGCGTCGGCGCTGGCTTCCACGTTCACCGTGGACAGCGTGCCGCTCGACGCCGCCGCGGCAGCGGGTTCGGCCGAGGGGGTCTGGGCCTGTGCTGCCACGGCGTTGAGCGCGAGCAGCGACGCGACCACGGTCGGCCGGAAATAGAACGAAGGAGTGGGCATGGGCGGATCGAAAGATGCAAATGAGAACCGTTATTGTTCCTATGTTTGCACCGGCCCACCGATACTTTCATGCACTGTTGCTAAAAAGTGTCAGGCTAAAGGCCGCACTTTGTCTGCAATCAGACCCCCGACAACCGCCCGTCCACGAACACATGCAGCTCGCCCGGTGCGAACTGCGTCCACGTCTCGTTGGTGGTGAGCGGCGCGGTCACCACCACGGCCACGCGGTCGGTGGGCGTGGTGTGCTGCGCGAAGTCGATGGCCAGGTCTTCGTCCGACAGCTGCGCCGTCACGAAGGGGTGCTGGCGCTCCACGTACCAGAGGTTGGTGGAGGCATGCGCCCACAGCGCCTGGCCGTTCGACAGCATGAAGTTGAAGGTGCCATGGCTTGCGAGCTGCGGCGCCAGTTCGCGCAGCGTGAGCGTGAGCTCCTCGATGCTCGGCACGCCGGCGTGCGACTTGGCCAGCTCCTGCATCAGCCAGCAGAAGGCGTGTTCGCTGTCGGTGTTGCCCACCGGGTGGAAGTTGCCGTGCAGGCGCGGGCGAAAGTCCTTCAGGTCGCCGTTGTGGGCGAACACCCAGTAGCGCCCCCACAGCTCGCGCACGAAGGGGTGGCAGTTCTGCAGGTTCACCTCGCCCTGCGTCGCCTTGCGGATGTGCGCGATGACGTTGCGGCTCTGTATGGGGTAACGGCGAATGAGCTCCGCCACCGGCGATTCGCACGCCGGCTGGTGGTCCACGAAGTGGCGCAGCCCCAGGTCCTCGAAGAACGCGATGCCCCAGCCGTCCGCATGGTGGTCGGTGCGGCCGCCGCGCTGCGCGAACCCCGTGAAGCTGAAGGTCACATCGGTCGGCGTGTTGCAGTTCATCCCTAGCAATTGGCACATGGCAGCGATTAGACCGCGATTCGCGCCGGCCCCTGCCCGCCGTGCGATTTGCCCAACCATCGGGTTGCCGCTAGCGGATGAATTTGCCTTCCTTGGTCACCCGCACCATCTCGATGAAGCGCGAACCCGTGTTGCTCGTGCCGGTGAAGTCGATCTCCATGCCGCCGATGCGCAGCTTCATCGCCTTCAGCGCGGTGTGCAGCCTGGCGCGCGTCAGGTCGCGGCCGGTGCGGCGTAGGCCCTCGATCATGACCAGCGCATTCACATAGCCCTCGTAGGCCAGGTAGCCGATGTCCACCTTGGCGCGTTCGGCCAGCTGGCGGAACTCGCGCGCGGCCGTGTCGACCTCGCTCCACGGGTAGGGCACGATCTGCGAAATGGCGAGCCCGCTGGTCTTGTCGCCCACGAGCTTGGCCGTGACGTCGCCCGGCACGATCGACATGCCGTAGTACATCTGGCGCCCGCCGGCCGCCCAGGCCGCCTTCATCACCTCGCCGCCGATGCCGCCGCCCAGGTACATGATCACGGCCTGCGCCTTGCTGTCGGCAAGCGCCTTGCCCGATGCCTCGTTGCCCGTGCCGTCGCCCTTGACCGCCACGGCGGCCTCCGGCTTCAGCTTGAGGCTGGCCAGCGCGGCTTCGACCAGCTGGGCCACTTCCGCGCCGCCGGGGTTGTCCAGGTACGCCACGCCGATGCGCGTCACGCCGATGGTGGTCAGGTGCTGCACCAGCGCCTGGGCCTCGCGGGCGAAGGTGGCGCGCACGAAGTACCCGGCGCCGCCCATCTTTTCGCGGGCCGAGTCCGACACCGCATAGCCGCCCACCGTCGGCGCGCCGCTCTGGTTCACCACCTTGGCGCCCGCGGCCGTGGTGCCCGAGCCCACGCAGCCGAAGAAGGCGAAGACGCGGTGCTCCGCCAGCAGCTTCTCGTAGTTGGCGAGGGCCTTCTCGGGCTTGAGTTCGTCATCGAGCGAAACCACCTTGATCTTGCGGCCCGACAGCCCGCCCTGCGCATTGACCGCATCGAAGGCCAGCCCGGCCCCCGCCATCACCACCTTGACCGGCACGCCCAGCGGGCCGCTCAGGATGCCGGTGTGGCCCAGCACGATGTCGGTGTCGGTGACACCGTTTTCCGCGGCGAAGGCGGACGAAAGAGGGGCAAGAGGGCCAAAGACGGCCCCGGCCGCGGCCGAGGCGGCGATGAAATTTCTGCGGTGCATGGGAACCCGATTGCGATCTGGACCATTTGGATACAACTGATAACAATTGAATGCCAAAGTCCCCGCATCCGTCGCCGGGGTTTACCCCGTGTTGCGTACAGGCCCACCGGCCGGCGTGGCGCCCGTTCGCAACTGCCATGCGGCGCAGATGGCCAGCGCGCACAGCCCGGCCAGCATCGCGAACACCTCGTCGAAGGCCGCCAGCCGCGCCGGGCTGGTCATGGGGTTGGCCAGCGAATCGCCGTGCGCCGCCAGCCGCCACTCGAGCACGATGGCGCACAGGCTCACGCCGGCCGCGCCGCCCAGCATGCGCACGAAGTTGATGGCGCTCGCGCCCTGCGGAATCAGCGGCTTGGCCAGCGGGCGCATCGAGCCCAGGTTGAGCGAGGGCAGGATGAAGCCCAGCCCGATGCGCCCGACGACCGCGAAGACCACCAGCAGCCACAGCGCGCTGTCCAGCCGCAGCACGATCATCAGCGCGAACGACGCTGCCAGCAGCGCCAGGCCGATGGTCACCAGCAGCCAGGTCGGGTGCCGGTCGGCCAGCCGGCCCACGCCGGCGATGGTCAGGGCCAGCACCAGGCCCGCCGGCAGCAGGATCGTGCCCACGTGCGATGCCGACAGCTGAAGCCCCAGCTGCATGTACACCGGCAGCAGGTAGGTCGAGCCGAACAGCGCCGTGCCGTAGATGAAGGCCACCACGCTGCCCATGGCGAACTGCCGGTACTGGAACAGCGCCAGGTTCATCAGCGGCGTGCCGCCCGAGGCCGCCAGCCGCCGCTGCCACCACACGAACGCGGCGAACCCCGCCAGCGCGCCCACCAGCAGCAGCGCGGCCTGCAGCGGCGAGTCGCCGCGCAGCGCCACCAGCCCGTTCAGCAGGCACAGCGTGCCTACCGTGCCCAGCGCCAGCCCGCGCGCGTCCAGCCCGCTGCCGCGCACCGCGGCCACGCCGCCGGGCGCCGTCTTCGGCACGAACTTGTAGGCCAGCCAGATCGAGGCCAGGCAGAACGGCACCACCATGAAGAAGATCGAGCGCCAGCCGAACAGGTCGACCAGCACCCCGCCGATGCTCGGCCCGATGGCCGGCGCCAGCACCACGCCCATGCCGAAGATGCCGCTCGCGCGCCCCTGCTCGTGCGGCTCGAAGGCGCGCAGGATGATGATGGCCGGAATGGGCTGCACCACGCCCGCCGCCAGCCCTTCGGCCACGCGGGCGAACAGCACCAGCGAGAAGTTGTTGGCCAGTCCGCCCACGATGCCGCCCAGCAGCAACAGCAACATGGTGCCGACGTAGGTGCGCCGGTAGCCGTAGCGCGACAGCAGCCACGGCGTGGTGAGCATCGACACCGTCATCGCCACCATGAAGCCCGAGCTCACCCACTGCGCGCGCTCCTGGCCGAGCGAGAAGTGGTGGCTCATGCCGGGGATCGCCACGTTGACGATGGTCGAGGACATGATCGACGCCATCGTCCCCACCATCACAGACAGCAGCAGGTACCAGCGGTAGCGCTCGCCGTAGCGTTCGCGCAGGGTGCCGATGGACGGTGGGGCCGGCGCGGTCGCGGCTTCGGAAGGCTGTGGGGAGGTCATGGGGCGGCGGATGGTGTGGGGGTCCGTCGTCCTACAAGCATATCGGCGATTGCATGGCGAAGGGCGCGGCGGGCAATTGCACAATGCAGCGGCTGCGCCCTCCGCGTCAAGACCGACACCCCATGAATTCCCCCGTTAACGAACAAGCCGCCCCTGCACAAGACCTGGCGCCACAGTCCGAAGGCGCGACCACGCTCGCCACCGAACTTGCCGCACCCACCGTCAGCCGCTCGTACCGCTGCCAGTGCGGGCGCCCCGTGTTCCTGCGCAACAGCCAGTGCCTGGCCTGCCGCACGCCGCTCGGCTATGTGGCCGACCGCCTCGGCGTCATGCCGCTGGCACCGGCGCAGGGCGAGGGCGCGCCGCCCGACACCTTCACCGTGTTCGGCGACCCGCAGGGCCCCGTCTACCGTCGCTGCGCCAACCTCATGACCCCCGCGGCCTGCAGCTGGATGGTGCCCGCCGCGCGCGACGGCGACGCGCTGCCCGTCGACGTGCACGGCCTCGCGCCGGGCTATTGCCTGGCCTGCAGCGTGACGCGCACCATTCCCGACCTGTCGCAGGAGGCCAACGGCGTCTTCTGGGGCAAGCTCGAACAGGCCAAGCGCCGGCTCATCTCGCAGCTGCTGGCGCTCGGCCTGCCGGTGGTGAGCCGCCACGCCGACCCGGTGCACGGCCTGGCCTTCGACTTCCTGAGCAACATGCCCGGCGGCCCGCACGTGATGACGGGCCACGACGACGGCGTGATCACCCTGAACGCCGAGGAGGCCGAAGACGCGGTGCGCGAGCGCATCCGCGCCGAGATGCGCGAGCCCTACCGCACGCTGCTGGGCCACTTCCGCCACGAGATCGGCCACTACTACTGGGACCTGCTGGTGCTGCCCACGCCGTGGATCGACGACTTCCGCGCGCTGTTCGGCGACGACCGCGCCGACTACGCGGCCGCGCTGCAGGTCCACTACGACCAGGGGCCGCCGCCCGACTGGGCCGACCGCTTCGTGAGCAGCTACGCCAGCACGCACCCGTGGGAAGACTGGGCCGAGACCTGGGCCCATTACCTGCACATGGCAGACACGGCCGACACCGCGATGAGCTTCGGCGTCGACGCCTCCAACGTCGAGCTCACCAGCGACCTCTTCACCGTCGACGACCTGTGGCAGCCCGACCATGCCGATGCGGCGAAGTTTCTCGATTTCATCAACGGCTGGGTCAAGCTCACCAACGTGCTCAACGAGCTGTCGCGCAGCATGGGCCAGCCCGACTACTACCCCTTCGTGCTGCCGCGCGCGGCGGTGGGCAAGCTGCAGTTCATCCACCGCGTGGTGACCGAGCAGCGGCCGGGCAGCGCGCCGACGATGGTGGTGGCCAGCGAGGTGACCGCGGCACCCGCGCTCGATGCCGTGGCGCCCATGCAGTCGCCATCGCAGGGCCAGTCGCAAAGCCAATCGCAGTCGCAGTCGCAGTCGCAGTCGCAGACCCAGCCGCAGGATCTCGTTCAGTCCTGAGGCGCGGGCGCGTCTGTCGCGTCCATTGCCCCCATTGCACCCCTTGCGCAGCGCGCGCAGATGCATGCCAGGCCGCGCATGTCGGCGGGCAGGTTCGTCAGCGGCGCGTTGCTGAAGTCGACCTGCATGCACCAGCACGCGGGCTGAACCTGGCCGCTCTCGCGCTCGATCTCCATCGCGCATCGGTTCGAGGCGCCGCACAGCGGGCAGCGCGTGGCGTCGATGACCGCGGCGGCGGGGGTCATGCGATCTCGAAGGCCGGCAGCTTCTTCGCCACCGCGACGTTCTTCAGCGTCACGTACACCGGCAGGCCGCCGCTGTAGGCCGGGTAATCCTCGCCCTCGATCAGCGGCAGCAGGTAGCGCCTGCATTTCTCGGTGATGCCGTAGCCGTCGTCCGAGATGAAATCGCGCGGCATCGGCTTCTCGACGTTGGCGACCGACTCGAGCGGCGCGCTGCCCAGGCGGTAGGCGTAGGGCACGTCGGACGTGCGCTCGATGGTCGGCATCACCGCGTTGCGGCCTTCCAGCGCGAGTTCGACCGCGCGCTGGCCCAGCTCGTAGGCCTGTTTCACGTCGGTGGCCGAGGCGATGTGCCGTGCCGCGCGCTGCAGGTAGTCGGCCACGGCCCAGTGGAACTTGTGGCCCAGCGCGTCCTTCACCATCTGCGCCACCACCGGCGCCGCGCCGCCGAGCTGCGCATGGCCGAAGGCGTCGCGCGTGCCCTGCTCGGCCAGGAAGGTGCCGTCGGGATGGTGGCAGCCTTCGGACACCACCACCGAGCAGTAGCCGTGCTGCTTCACCAGTTCGTCGACGCGCGCGATGAAGCGCGCCTTGTCGAACTCGATCTCCGGGAACAGCACCACCACCGGAATGCCCTGGTCTGCCGCCAGCCCGCCGGCTGCGGCGATCCACCCCGCATGCCGGCCCATCACCTCGAGCACGAACACCTTGGTGGAGGTGGCCGCCATCGAGCGCACGTCGAACGAGGCCTCGATGGTGGACACCGCCACGTACTTCGCGACCGAGCCGAAGCCCGGGCAGCAGTCGGTCAGGGGCAGGTCGTTGTCGATGGTCTTGGGCACATGGATGGCCTGCAGCGCATAGCCCATCGACTGCGACAGCTGGCTCACCTTGAAGCAGGTGTCGGCCGAATCGCCGCCGCCGTTGTAGAAGAAGTAGCCGATGCCGTGCGCCTTGAACACCTCGATGAGCCGTTCGTACTCGCGCCGGTTCTTCTCCAGCGACTTGAGCTTGTAGCGGCACGAGCCGAAGGCGCCCGAGGGCGTGGAGCGCAGCGCCGCGATGGCCTCGGCCGATTCGGCGCCGGTGTCGATCAGCTCCTCGGTCAGCGCGCCGATGATGCCGTTGCGTCCGGCGTAGAGCTTGCCGATGCGCTGAGGGTGCTGGCGTACCGTTTCGATCACACCGCAGGCCGACGCGTTGATGACCGAGGTGACACCGCCCGACTGGGCGTAGAAGGCATTGGTGAGGTCGTTGGGCATGGAGATCCTTCGCGCGCAGGGAGGGCCATTCTGGCGCAATCGCCGTCCGCAGGCCAATCGCCGGGCCGGCGATCCGGGCGCGACTACAGTTCTTTTCCTTGTGCGCCGTGCACCGGTGCTGCAGAGCAATCCAAGGAGTCCTCGAGTGAGCATCTTTTCCCGTTTCTTCGGCCGCAAGGACGAGCCGGCCGACGCCGGCGCGCTGGTGGCGAACCCCGATCTGGAAGATCCCGTCGCGCTGACGGTCCTGTTTCCCGATGCGCAGAAGATCGACATCGCCGCGCTCGGCCAGGCGCTGCGCGCCTACCACCGGTCGACCGGCGACGCGCGTTGCGAGATCTCGCCCGACCCGGGCGCCTTCATCGCGCTGGTGGGCTGGCGAAAGCACGTGGTGCGGCTGGTCGGCTTCGATGCGCCGATGCCGGCCGACGCGCTCGAGCCCTGCGTCGCGCCGGCGCACTACCCGCAGGAACTCAAGGCGCAGGTGCGTGCCCACCGCGGCCACGTGATCCTCTACTACGCCGGGCGCGAGGCCTCGGTGCTCGAGCAGTACGTGGCGCTGGCCACCGTGGCCGGCGCGCTGGCCCGCCTCGGTGCGCTGGCGGTGGTGAACGAGGCCGCCCGCACCTCGATGCCGGCGGGCGTGTTCGACGCCGAGGTCGAGGGGGACCGCATCGAGCTGCTGCGCGAGCTCGACCTGCCCGCGCTGTACTGCGGCTTCGTCAAGTACGAGGTCGAAGGCGTCCAGGGCGTGTGGATGCGCACCCATGGCGCCGACCGCTTCGGCCATCCCGACTTCGCCGTGCTGGCCGAGGGCCATCACGAGGGCGAGACCTACTTCCAGCTGTTCGGCAATGTACTGCGCTACCTGGTCGACAGCGGCGCGGACATGGGGCCGGGCCACACCATGCAGGTTGGCGAAGACCGCTTCATGCGGCTGCGCGCACCGGCCGCGACCGAGTACTTTCTCGACGGCCCCGGCACGGTGATGGTGGCCGAGATGATCGGTGCCGACGAGATCGCGCAGCGGTCTCATTGACACGGCCCCGGGCTCACAGGAGCACGGTGGGGCCTGCCGTTCAGCGGCTCGGGAACTCGGGCGCGCGCTTCTGCAGGAAGGCGCTCACGCCTTCGCGGAAGCTGGGTCCGTCGATCAGCACGCGCTGGCGCTCGCTTTCGTAGTGCAACTGTTCCTTGAGCGTGTGGCGCTCTGCGGCCTCGAAGGCTTCGCGCGCCTCGACCACCGCGTGCGCGGGCAGCCGTGCCAGGCGCTGCGCGATGGCGCGTGCGTCGTCCATCAGTTGCTCGTCGTCGGCGCAGGCCCAGATCAGGCCCCATTGCACCGCGCGCCCCGCGCTCAGGCGCTCGTCGAGCAGTGCCATGCCCATCGCGCGCGCCTTGCCGGCGAGGCGCGGAATGGCCCAGGTGCAGCCCAGGTCCGGCACGATGCCCAGCTTGGGCAGGAAGGGCAGGTAGAAGTAGGCGCTGCGCGCCGCAATGGTCACGTCGGCCGCCAGCGCCAGGCCCACGCCCGCACCCGCCGCCGGTCCGTTCACCGCGGCCACCACCGGCACGGGCAGCGTGCGCAGCGTTTCGATGAGCGGGTTGCTCAACGCCTGCATCGCCTCGGCGGTCTGCGTGCCGAGCGACTTGCCGGCCTCGCCCGGCGCCATCGCACTCAGGTCCGCGCCCACGCAGAAGGCCTTGCCCGCGCCCGTGAGGATCACGGCGCGCACCGCGCGGTCGTCGCGGATGCGCTCCAGCGCGTCGCGCAGTTCGACCTGCAGCTCGCGCGCGATCGGGTTGAGCTTGGCGGGCAGGTTCAGCGTGAGCGTCGCGATGCCGTCGGTCAGGTCGTACAGGATGAATTGCGGCTCGGCCATCACAGCCTTTCGACGATGGTCACGTTGGCCATGCCGCCGCCTTCGCACATGGTCTGCAGGCCGTAGCGCTTGCCGCGCTGGCCGAGCGCATGGATCAGCGTGGCCATCAGCTTGGTGCCCGAGGCGCCCAGCGGATGGCCCAGTGCGATGGCGCCGCCGTTCACGTTCAGGCGCGCCGGGTCGGCGTCGAGCGCCTGCAGCCAGGCGATGGGCACGGGCGCGAAGGCCTCGTTCACTTCATAAAGGTCGATGTCGGCGATGTTCATGCCGGCCTTCTTCAGCGCGCGCTGCGTGGCGGGCAGGGGCGCCTCCAGCATGATCACCGGGTCGTGCCCCATCACGCTCATGTGGTGGATGCGCGCCAGCGGCTTCACGCCCAGTGCCTTCAGGCCGCGCTCGTTGACCACCAGCACGCCGCTGGCGCCGTCGCAGATCTGGCTGGCGGTGGCGGCGGTGCAGCGCCCGCCCTCGGCGATGAGCTTCACGCCCGCGATGCCTTCCAGCGTGGCCTCGAAGCGGATGCCTTCGTCCACCAGGTGCTGTTCGCCCGTGCTGGTTCCGTCGGCCGAGAGGATCTCGATCGGCACGATCTCGTCGGTGAACGCGCCCGCGCGGCTCGCGGCAATGGCGCGCCGGTGGCTCTCGAAGGCGTAGCGGTCCAACGCGTCTTTCTCGATGCCGTAGTTGCGCGCGATCATCTCGGCGCCGGTGAACTGGCTGAACTCCACGCCGGGATAGCGCCGCTTCATCGCCGGGCTCATGTAGGTGCCCAGGCCCGCCTTGGCCGGCAGCGCATTGGGCGTGAACATGGGCACGCGCGTCATGCTCTCGACGCCGCCCGCGATCACCGCGTCCATCGCGCCCGACATCACGGCCTGCGCCGCGAAGTGCAGCGCCTGCTGCGACGAGCCGCACTGCCGGTCGACCGAGGTGCCCGGCACCGACTCGGGCAGCTTCGACGCCAGCACCGCATTGCGCGCGATGTTGGTCGCCTGTTCGCCCACCTGGCTCACGCAGCCCAGGATCACGTCCTCCACCGCAGCCGGGTCGATGCCGCTGCGCGCCACCAGCGCGTCGATCACCTGCGCCGCCAGGTCGGCCGGGTGCCAGCCCGCGAGCTTGCCGCCGCGCCGGCCGCCTGCCGTGCGTGCCGCGGCCACGATGTATGCCTCTGCCATGTTCATGTCCTTCAGGTAACGGGAATGCGGGGTGCCCCAACGCAGGAAGGCCGCCCGTCACAGACGACGGCGGCCTTCGAAGCGCAGTGACTCATGGGCATCGATGGTTCGATGCCCATGGGGTCCGGTCAAGCCGGGGACAACCCGTGGGACAGGAGTCGCCAAGGCGACCGCGCCGGCGTGCGCCGCGTCAGGGGGATCGCGGCGGCTTGCGCGTCCGACACGGTGATGCACGAGGCCTCCAGCGCGGAGACCAGCACGCGCCGGTGATCGGTGCTTTCGAAGCGTTCGCCCGGGGCGAGCACGATGTCGCGAGGGTCGCGGTCGAGCGTGACCCAGACCGAGCCGCTGCGGCATTCGATGCCCACGCCGGCGCCGTCGGGCACGGCGAAGACGGCGCGGTGCGGCAGGCTGACGTGGAAGCGGGAGGCGTCCGAAGACGAAGAGGACAAGGGGTAGGAAGAAGGGCGGGCAGTGCTCATGGCAAGCTCCATTGCATTCGTGATACGAATGAATATAGTGAGCCGAGCCGCCTTTACACGCGGTCATTCGGAACTCGTTGCATGCATCCAGAGAATGCGAAAGCCTCCACCGCCGAACTGCCGCCGCTCGAGTTGCTGCGCAGTTTCGAGGCGGCCGCGCGCCGGCTGAGCTTCACGCTGGCGGCCGGCGAACTGCACCTGACGCAATCGGCCGTGAGCCGGCAGATCCAGCAGCTGGAAGCCAGCCTGGGCGTGCCGCTGTTCGAGCGCCGGCACCGCGCGCTTGCGCTCACCGAGGCCGGCGGCGTGCTGCTGCGCGCCGTCACCGACAGCCTGGAGCGGCTGCGCGACGCCACCGCGCGCGTGCGCGCGGCCTCCGCGCCGCGCCAGGTCGCGATCACCACCACGCCGGGCTTCGCGTCGCTGTGGCTCATTCCGCGTCTTGCGCGCTTCACCGGCAACCACCCGCAGGTCGACGTGCGCGTGTCGGCCACGCTGGACGTGCTCGACATGGAGCGCAGCCGCATCGACGTCGCGGTGCGGCTCATGCCCGTCGGCAAGGGGGTGGGGCCGGCGCTGTTCGAGGAGTCGGTGGTGCCGCTGTGTTCGCCCGCGCTGGCCGATGCCTTGCGCGTGCCTGCCGACCTGGCCACGCTCACGCTGCTGACGGTCGACTATCCCGACCACAGCGAAGCGCCCCTGGCCGACTGGGAGCCCTGGCTCAAGGTGATGGGGCTGGAAGACCTGCGCATGAAGAGCACGCTGCGCTTCACACAGTACGCCGATGCGGTGGCCGCCGCGGTGGCGGGGCAGGGCGTGGTCATCGGGCGCCTGCCCTTGCTGCGCGAACTGCTGCGCGAGGGCCGGCTGGTGGCGCCGCTGGGCGAGCAGGCCGTGTCGCGGCGCGGCTACTTCGTGGAAACAGCAAAGCGCGCCGCAGGCAACCGCGACGCGCTCGAGTTCGCGCAGTGGCTGCGCGACGAGGCAGAGGCTGCGCAGCGAACCTGAAGGCCCGCCGCGCCGGTGCCTCGCCGGGAAAGAATCAACCCGGCAGCAGCACCTTGTTCACGACGTGGATCACGCCGTTCGACTGGTACACGTTGGCGATGGTCACCATCGCCGTGCCGCCCTTGGCGTCGGTCACCAGCACGTTGCCGCCGCTCATCGTGGCGGTCAGCGTGCCGCCGCTGGCGGTCTTCAGCACGGCCTTGCCGCCGCCTGCGTTGATGGCGCTCATCAGGGCGGGGCCGTCCATCTTGCCGGGCACCACGTGGTACGTCAGCACCTTGGTCAGCGTGGCCTTGTTCTCGGGCTTGAGCAGCGTGTCGACGGTGCCGGCCGGCAGTGCGGCGAAGGCCGCGTTGGTCGGTGCGAACACGGTGAACGGGCCGGGGCTCTTGAGCGTGTCGACCAGGCCGGCGGCCTTCACTGCAGCCACCAGCGTGGTGTGGTCCTTCGAGTTCACGGCGTTGTCGACGATGTCCTTCGTCGGGTACATCGCGGCGCCGCCGACCATCGGGTTCGACGTCATGCCGGTGCTGCCGCTGCCGCTCATGCCCATGCCGCCCGCGCAAGCGCCGAGCAAGACCGAAACGCCGACTGCAATCATGAGTTTTTTCATTGGAGGCTCCTGGAAAGAATGGTTCTTGAGGTGTCTGTGGAAACCGCCAACAGCTCGGAGGCGCGATGCGCTTGGATCGAATACGGGGGCGCGTCGCGTTTGGATTCGCAGCCGGTTTCAGATTTGTTGCGCGTCGGCTTTGCGCCACAGCCGCGCAGGGCGCGCTTGCGCATCGCGCGCGTGCTCGCCAGAATCCGCCCTTCGTTTTTCAGCAACAGTTTCTTTTCACCGCGCCTGGTGACGATCGACCTCCCGGGCGCTCAACGCAATCAATGAACCGTTTCCTGAACACCTGACCCGCACACCGACCGCCCCGGCCGGATGTGCACCCATGCATCCGCCCGAGGCCCTCTCGACAAAGGCCCCGCGCAGCCATTCGCCGGGGCTTTCTTGTTTCTGGAGTGTGCGCACATATGAGTGCTCAACGAAGGGCCCGTGACGACGACAAGCGTCTGGGCCGGTTTTACTTTTCGGTGCCCATGGCGGCACCTCGCAATCCCGTGGTGGCCGCGATGGCCCGGGGCGAATCCAGCCAGGGCGCAGGCCGCCACCTGCGCACGCACCGCGCGGAGCGGCGTGCGCAGAAGGTGGCGCTGCAGAAGGCGGCGCGCAGCCTGCACGCGGAGGACTGACGGCATGCGTGAAGACATGGACAAGGTCATCGTCGAGCGGCCGCGCCGCGGCGGCGGCGTGCAGGGCGACGGACGCCAGTGGCGCAACAGCAAGGAGCGGGGCTCGCACCTGGGCATGACGCGGGGCTACAGCCATCCGAAAGGGCTCAACGAAAACCTCGCGCCGCTCAGGCGCTGGCTGCACAAGCAGGTGCACCGGCCGTGGGACAAGGTGTACGCCGACCTGTGCAGCGGCATCGACCGGCGCAGCACGGTGCAGGCGCACATCTTCGAGCACATCGACGACTTCGTCGAACGCAAGGCGGTGCTTCGTGACGGCCAGGTGTGGGTGCGCTCGCGACGGTGGAGCGACGTTGCACGTGTGCCGCTGAGCGATGCCTCGCACGTCGAGCTGTTCGTGCATCCGGGCACCGGCATCCTGCTGCCCAACCGGCTGCGACTCAAGGCGCGGCAGCGGGCGGTGGGGCAGGGCAAGACGCAGGCCGTGGATCGCCTCGTCGTCGACGCCTTGACCGAGTGGCATCGCGTCGACGGTTGCTGGTTCGAGGTTCGCCTGGCGCCGTTTCCCCCCAGCGGAGACGGTACCGACAACGACAAGCGCTTCGACGTGATGCGCGGCTGCCTCGTGACGCGGCACGGCGTGTGCCACGTCATGGCCGGCATGTCGCACCGGCCGGTGAGCTACGCGCGCGCGTTCGTCTACGCCGTGGGCAAGCGCCAGCTCAACCGCCGCGAAGTGCGTGCGCGGCTGGGCGGCAGGCAGTGAAGGCGCTAGGCGGCCGGCGCCGATGCGGTGCCCGGCGAGCGCGGCAGCAGAAGGAACGCGATGGTGCCGGCGGCCAGCATGCCCGCCACTGTGAGGAACACCGCGCGGAAGGGCTCCGCGCCGTGGTCCACGGCCCACGACGCAGCCACGCCGGTGGTCCATTGCATCAGCGACACGCCGAGGAACATGGCCATGTTCATCAGCGCCAGGGCGCGTCCCGTCATGGCCGCGGGATAGGCGTTCTTGGTGTACGCGTACTGCAGCACGCTGTAGCCGGAGAGCAGGCCGTAGACGATCGGCAGGCCGATGTCGATCGCGCTCAAATGTGTGAACGCCATGGCCGCGAACATCAGTGCGCCGGCGAGCGCGCAGCCCATCATCCAGCGGGCGCGCCGTGCGCCGCCCGGGTCCATGCGCCCGAACAGCGCCGGGCTGATCATGCCGGCGACCGTCATCACCAGCGCCACGTTGCCGCTGGCGACCAGCGACAGGCCATGGCGATCGTGCAGCACCGGCCCGAGCCACAGGCCGCGCAGCGTGATGAACGCCGCGTACGACACGCAGGCGAAGCACACGAGGCCGAGCGTGTGGGGCATGGCGAACAGCGGCAGCAGTTCGCGCACCGCCTTGCCCAGCGACTTGCGCTCGGCCGGTGCAGCCTGTGGAGCCGCGTGGTCCACATGGTCAGACGCACTCGCAGGTTCGCGCACGCGCCAGAAGATGACCAGCCACGAGAGCACCGCGAAGCCGGCCAGCACCGCATAGCCTGCGCGCCATGACGACGCCTCGATCAGCAAGGCCAGCGGCGTGCCGGTGAACACGATGCCCAGGCCGGCCATGCTCATCACCAGCCCCGACATGGCGGTGAAGCGCGAGGCATCGAAGTGCCGCGCGATGAACACCGTGCACGCCAGGAAGGCCGGCGCGCAGCCGATGCCGATCAGCGCCTGCCCCAGCAGCAGCGCGTGGTAGTTCGGCGCCACCGCGCACAGCGCGGCGCCGGCAACGGCCAACGGGAAGGCGGTGAGCACGGTGCGGCGCACGCCGAACATGTCGATCGACACGCCCATCGCGAGTTGCATGATGCCGAAGGCGAAGTGAAAGGTGCCCGCCCACATGCCGAGTTGCTGCGGCGTCAGTCCGAAGTAGCCGGTGAGCGGCGTGGCCATCATGGCGCCCACGGTGCGGAAGGCCTGGCTCAGCGCGAAGGCCGAGGCCAGTGCGACCAGCATGGCGGCTGCCGAAGACGACCAACCTGAAAAACGTGAGAGACGGGAAAGGGGGGCAGGGCGTGAGTTGGCAGCGGCGTCGCCGGTGCGCTCCGCGGGCTTGGGTGCCGCGTTCGGATTCATGAGGGGAGGGGCCGGGAAGGATGAGGCGGCCTGAATGCTAATGGATCGAGGCGCAGCGTATTGTCGCGGGCGGTCGAGTTCGCGACTGAGTGAGGCGCCAACGACCGCGCCCAGTGCCGTTCCTGCAAGGATCAAGCTGGTCGATTCATTGATGATGGGAGGCGGTGTGCCGCAAGCCGGGCGTGCCCCCCATAATTTCCCAACAACCTGTCAGAGCATCGCATTGGCAACTTCCCGCACTCCCGGTACCCCTGTCGCAAAACCCACTCGTGCAAAGGCTGCTCCTGCCGTGCCGTCGCTTTTCAACCGTGTGCGCGAGATTCTGGATGCGGCGCGTGCCGGGGTGGTGCGCACGGTCAACACGACACAGGTCGCTGCCAACTGGCTGATCGGGCGTGAGATCGTCGAGGAAGAGCAGCGCGGGAAACGCCGAGCGGACTATGGCGCCAAGCTGCTTGCGGATCTGTCGACGCGCCTGAATGCCGAGTTCGGCCGCGGCTATTCTGCAGACAACCTCGAAGCGTTCAGACAGTTCTACCTGGACTATCCGGAGCTGATTTCCGAGACGGCGTCTCGGAAATTAGCAGGAGCGCCGGTGCCGCCTCTCGAGCAAAGTTCCGAGACACCGTCACGGAAATCCGGTGATCGCACCGACTGCCAACCCGGCACGCTGCATCCGGCCCTTTCATGGAGTCACTATCGCCAACTGCTGCGTGTGGCGAGGCCACAAGCGCGTGCGTTCTATGAGATCGAATCGATCCGCAACGCGTGGTCGGTGCGCGAGCTTCAACGCCAGACGGCGAGCCTGTTGTACGACCGGCTGGCGAGAAGCAAGGACAAGAAGGGCTTGATGCGCCTGGCCACGCACGGCCAGGAGGTGACGCAGCCTTTGGATGTTTTGAAGGACCCGATGGTCATCGAGTTCCTCGGCTTGCCGGAGTCTCCGAAGCTGATCGAGTCAAAGCTGGAGCAGGCGCTGATCGACAACCTGCAGACCTTCCTGCTCGAGCTGGGCAAGGGCTTCGCCTTCGTGTCGCGGCAGGAGCGCATCACCATCCACGGCGACCATTTCTACATCGATCTGGTCTTCTACCATGCAGTGCTCAAGTGTTACGTGCTCATCGATCTCAAAGTCGGCAAGCTGACCCATGGCGATCTTGGCCAGATCCAGTTCTACGTGAACTACTACGACCGCGAGCGCCGCACCGAAGGCGACAACCCGACGCTGGGTGTGATCCTTTGTCCAGACAAGAACGATGCTGTGGTGAGGTATACGTTGGGCGAGCAGCAAGAACGCAATATCTTCGCCAGCCGCTACCAGTTGCACCTTCCAACCGAGCAGGAACTCGAGATGGAACTGCGCCGTGAATTCCGGCAGTTGTCTGAAGCAACACCAATCAAGACAGCTTCCAAAAGAAACAAACCGCGCGCATAGAAAAACGGCACCAAAAGGTGCCGTTTGTTCTTGATTGGCCGGTTTTCCGGCCGGCCCTCAAGCCTCGCCCTTGACCTTCAGGCGCCACGCATGCAACAGCGGCTCCGTATAGCCGCTGGGCTGCTCGATACCCTTGAAGACCAGGTCCTGCGCCGCCTTGTAGGCCGCCGAGGTGTCGAAGTGCCCGGCCATCGGCAGGTACTGCGCGTCGCCCGCGTTCTGCTCGTCCACCACCTTGGCCATGCGCTGGAAGGTCTCGTCGACCTGCGCCTTCGTGACCACGCCGTGCAGCAGCCAGTTGGCGATGTGCTGGCTCGAGATGCGCAGCGTGGCGCGGTCTTCCATGAGGCCCACGTTGTGGATGTCGGGCACCTTGGAGCAGCCCACGCCCTGGTCGATCCAGCGCACCACGTAGCCCAGGATGCCCTGCACGTTGTTGTCGATTTCCTGCTGGCGCTCCTCGGGCGTCCACGCGGCTTCGGTGGCGATCGGCACCTGCAGCAGCGCGTTCAAGATGTTGTCGCGCTCGCCGTCGGCGTCGATTTTTTCCAGCTCCTGCTGCACCGCCGTGACGCTGACCTGGTGGTAGTGCAGCGCATGCAGCGTGGCGGCGGTGGGCGAGGGCACCCAGGCGGTGTTGGCGCCGGCCTTGGGGTGTGCGATCTTCTGCTCGAGCATCGCGGCCATCAGGTCGGGCATGGCCCACATGCCCTTGCCGATCTGCGCCTTGCCGCGCAGGCCGCACGACAGGCCCACCAGCACGTTGTTCTTTTCGTAGGCGCCGATCCACGCGCTGGACTTCATGTCGCCCTTGCGGATCATCGGGCCGCCCTGCATGGCGGTGTGCATCTCGTCGCCGGTGCGGTCGAGGAAACCGGTGTTGATGAAGGCCACGCGCGCAGCCGCTTCGGCGATGCAGGCCTTCAGGTTCACGCTGGTGCGGCGCTCCTCGTCCATGATGCCGAGCTTCACGGTGTTGGCGGGCAGGCCGAGCAGTTGTTCGACGCGGCCGAACAGCTCGCTCGCGAAGGCCACTTCGGCCGGGCCGTGCATCTTGGGCTTGACGATGTAGATGCTGCCGGTGCGCGAGTTGCCCTTGCGCTTCAGGTCGATGGTGGCGATGGTGGTGGTGACCACGGCGTCGAGGATGCCCTCGGGAATCTCCTTGCCGCCGGCGTACAGCACGGCCGGGTTGGTCATCAGGTGGCCCACGTTGCGCAGGAACATGAGCGAGCGGCCGTGCAGCTTCACGGGCTGGCCGTTGGCGCCCGTGTATTCGCGGTCGGGGTTCAGGCCGCGCGTGAAGGTCTTGCCGCCCTTGGCGACTTCCTCGGTGAGCGAGCCTTCGACGATGCCCAGCCAGTTCGAGTACGCGACCACCTTGTCGGCCGCGTCGACCACGGCCACGGAGTCTTCCAGGTCGAGGATGGTCGAGAGCGCGGCTTCGAGGACCAGGTCGCTCACGCCGGCTGCGTCGGTCTTGCCGATGGCGGTGCTGCGGTCGATGCGAATGTCCAGGTGAATGCCGTTGTGCTTCAGCAGCACCGAAGACGGCGCCGCGGCATCGCCCTGGTAGCCGATGAACTGCGCGGGGTCGGCAAGGCCGGTGCTGCTGCTCTGCAGCGTGATGACGAGCTTGCCGTCCTTCACGCTGTAGCTGGTCGCCATCTTGTGCGAGCCGTTGGCCAGCGGTGCGGCCTGGTCGAGCACATCGCGCGCGAAGGCAATGACCTTGGCGCCGCGCACGGGGTTGTAGCCCTTGCCCTTTTCAGCGCCGTCGGTTTCGGGAATCGCGTCGGTGCCGTAGAGCGCGTCGTACAGCGAGCCCCAACGCGCGTTGGCGGCGTTGAGCGCATAGCGCGCGTTCAGGATCGGCACCACCAGCTGCGGGCCGGCCTGCAGCGCGAGTTCGGAGTCGACGTTCTCGGTGGTGGCCTTGGCGCCCTTGGGGGCCGGCAGCAGGTAGCCGATCTTTTCGAGGAAGGCGCGGTAGGCGGGCATGTCGCTGATCGGGCCTGGGTTCTTCTTGTGCCAGCCGTCGAGCTCGGTCTGCAGGCGGTCGCGCTCGGCCAGCAGGGCGATGTTCTTCGGAGCGAGGTCGCTCACGATGGCGTCGAAGCCCTTCCAGAACACGTCGCTGGCCACGCCGGTGGCGGGCAGGACCTTGTCTTCGATGAAGCGGTGGAGCTCGGTCGCGACCTGGAGTCCGTGGGCGGTGGTGCGGGCAGTCATGGGGGTTCTCCTTGAGAAAGATGCAGTCTTGGGTCGAACTTTATTCGATACTTTGCTGGCCAGTAAGAGCCGGCGGCGGGATTTATCTGTGACAAAAATGCATGTAATCGACGGCGTACGGCCCGGTGTGCAAAGGGTAGGCACTGACGGGCCGGCGGGATGCGCGGGATATATTTAACTTCTTAAATGAATCCGGATTCGCTCCCATGATCCCCACGATCCTCCTCGCCTCCAACGAAAACCCCCTCGGCATGCCCGAATCGGCCCGGCGCGCGGCCGCCGCGGCGCTCGAAGGCGCGGGCAACTATCCCGACAGCAACGGCACCGCGCTGAAGAACGCGCTCGCGGCCCGGCTCGACGTGCCGCCCGACTGGCTCACGCTGGGCAGCGGGTCGAGCGAGATCCTCGAGCTGGCGGCGCAGGTGAGTGTGAAGCCGGGCGAGGGCGTCGTCTATTCCCAGTACGGCTTCGTCGTCTATGCGCAGGCCGCGGCGCACGCCCATGCGCGCGCCACCGTCGTGCCGGCGCGCGCGTTCGGCCACGACCTGGGCGCCATGCGCGCCGCCATCGGCGACGACACGCGGCTGGTGTTCGTCGCCAACCCGAACAACCCGACCGGCACCTTCATCGACGCCGGGCCCCTGCTGGCCTTCCTGCAGTCGGTGCCGTCGCACGTGACGGTGCTGCTGGACGAGGCCTACACCGAATACCTGTCACCCGAGCAGCGCTACGACAGCATCGCGTGGGTGCGGCGCTTTCCGAACCTGATCGTGGCGCGCACCTTTTCCAAGGCCTTCGGCCTGGCCGGGCTGCGCATCGGCTACGGCGTGTCGCAGCCGCCGCTGGCCTTGCGCATGAACGCGCAGCGCCCGCGTTTCAACGTGACCACGCCGGCGCAGGCTGCTGCGGTGGCCGCGCTGGGCGATGCGGACTTTCTGGCGCGCACCTACGAACTCAACACCGCCGGACGCGACCAGCTTGCCGCGGGCTTCACCGAACGGGGCCTGGCGTACATCCCTTCGTCGGGCAACTTCCTGATGGTGCAGGTCGGCGATGCGCAGGCCGTGCACGCGCGGCTGCTGGCCGCGGGCATCGAGGTTTCGCTGCTCGGCCCCTACGGCCTGCCGGAGTGGCTGCGCGTGAGCGTCGGCCTGCCGGACCAGAACAAGGCTTTGCTCGCCGCGCTGCGCTGACCTTGTTTGTGTTTCTCCCTCCCCCGCTGGGGGAGGGAGAAACACAAACAAGG
>NZ_CEEDFC010000037.1:0-40569 GCF_979254005.1 Variovorax sp. AC103
CACCTCGCTTGAACAGGTGACCTGATTTTATTTTTGAGAAGGCGTGGGGGGAAGTGTTTTCACACAGCCTCGGCCAGTACCAGCCATTCGCCCCTCCCTCAAAAGAGGCTCGCGTAGTCGTTCAGGTCCTTGGCCAAATAGCCCTTGCCCACGAAATGCGCGCGGTCCCCCTGGGTAAAAGTCGGAGAGAACAGAACCATTTCCTTGGTCCAACCCTGCAGATGCCGGTGGTCTTTGGCAGCCAAAAAGCCCTCGACGTGCCTCTTGAACCCAGCAAGAGACTCGTTGGTGTGCGCGTCGGCCGAACGCTTGCACGACCCGAACCGTACGCGTTTGTTTGGTTCATCTAGCGCCACTACATCGATTTCCACGTTGCGAGTTGCATCCTTAGGACGGTTCCAGTAGCCCAGCTGCACACTGGACAGGTCAAAGTCGCCCTTGCCCTTACGCGAGCACTCCTGATGCAGTTTCCGGATGAGCTTCTCGAAGGCGAAGCCTTCCACACTCATCAACCGCGGTCGCGCCAACTCAAGCGTCTTTTCTAGTGGCTTCAAGCGCGCCGCCTCCCGCGCCGGCTTAGCTACCGCCAGCCAGGCCTGCAGAAAATTGTCGGCAATGTAGTAGCGGGCGTTGCGGCTCTTGCCATCCGAGAACACCGGATTGAGCTTGGAAATCATTTCGTAGTTTGAGACGAGCTTGACCAGATACGCGCTGATTTGGGTTTTCTCTTCCGGCGCACCAACCCCTGCCAGCAACTCACCGTTACCGCAGCCGGCGTGCTCGGCCAGAAAGGTAAGCATCGAAAGGTACCGCCCCCGGAGCTCGCGCAGGAACCAGGTGTCGGCTTCCTCAGATAGCGGGCTCGAGCTCCGTAAGAACAATCTTGTCAGCAGTTCGTCGGCGAAATTCTCCGGCCCGACCTGGTAGAGGTCTTGCTCGAAGGCATCGTGATAGAACTTTGGCACTCCCTCGAAGAACGTCCATAGGGTGAGCCACTGCGAGGGCGCCAGCACATTCTGGCTCCGGAAAACGTCCAGCAGGTCCTCGAAGTCCCAGTGGTCCAGCTTGATGCGCTGGGTCAGCCGGCCGTAGAGCGGCGCCCCCTTGTCTTCGAGAAGCTCGTTCATGTCGGCGTGCAGCGAGCCTAGAACGAACAAGCCGCCTTGCTTGATGTTGGAGCCGCGCAGCTTGTCGACCTCGGCTTGCAAGAAGGAGTTGAAGCTCTTCAACACCGCCCGGGTGAAGTACTGGAACTCGTCGATGACAACGACCAGACCCGCGCGGCATAGTTCGCTAATGGCCCGCGCCATGGAAGGAAAGTTCACCACCGTTGCGCTCAAGCTTTGCGCCAGGCTGTGCTCACAGTCCGCGAGCGAGCGCCGGAAAGCAGTCGCCACATCTCGCTCATCCGAGTCAGGGACCTGCATGTAGATGAGGCGCTCGGACAGAGAGGCATCGCCTTTGGCTAGCTGTGACAGCAAGGACGTCTTGCCAATCCGGCGGCGCCCTTCGATGCGGCAAAAGAACCAGCGCCCTGCATGCACAATGCGGTTCAACTCTGATAGCGGCTCGGTCCGGCCGTAAAACTGCCACTCAGCCATGAGATTCCTGTAAGGTAATTTTGATTATCTTACACGATTTTTACCCCTAAGTCATTGATTTAATGCCCGTTTTCCGTTCGCGCCGACATCGAAAAGCACGGGGCGTCAACTTAGCGCGCGAACGTTGGGCTGGTGCCCCGACCTTCCTCGCCCCCCCTGAGGGCCCGGTGCAGCCTGATGGCCCAGTCTGGCCCTCCGGTCAGCTCGGCGGCAGTGGCAGGATGCGGCGGCCACAAGCGGAAGTACATAGCGCCGGCCCAATTCTTCGGCTAAGGGGCCATTCGTAAAGCGGTCGGGGCACCACGGCGCCGCGTACAACTAGTTAGACCTCAAGGAGACATTGATGACCGTCAAGCGCATGGACAACATCGGCATCGTGGTGGACGACATCGATGCAGCCGTCGAGTTCTTCATTGAACTTGGTCTTGAACTC
Source organism: Variovorax sp. AC103 (assembly GCF_979254005.1). Lineage (NCBI taxonomy): Bacteria > Pseudomonadati > Pseudomonadota > Betaproteobacteria > Burkholderiales > Comamonadaceae > Variovorax > Variovorax sp. AC103. The sequence continues at coordinate 2,035 of NZ_CEEDFC010000037.1, forward strand.
GAGGGACGCGCCCCGGTTGAAGGAGACTGGGCAGATGGTGTCACTGGATTGCGCGGCATGCGCGTCGAGATTGCCATGATGCGTACGCCGGACGGTCATAGCCGGCTTGAGCTGTCACGCTTCAGTGCACCGACTGTGGTGGCAGACCATCGCAGCGCCCCAGTGAATGCTCTCGGCTACCTCCGTGTCATGTTAACCGTGGAGGACATCGACGATACGCTCGCCCGGCTCAGTGGCCGTGGCGCCGAGCTCGTCGGCGAAGTTGCTCAGTATCAGAACATGTATCGGCTCTGCTATATCCGGGGACCCGAAGGCATTCTCATTGGGCTCGCCCAGCAACTCGGGCAGTAGACCTTCCGAAAGAATCCCTTAGGACATGAGCGTTGAGAACTGAGGAACTGACGTGCAGCCCCTTGCTGGAGCGGACCGCGACGGTGAGTTTGTGAGCCGTATGGACCAACCGAGCAGCGGCCAGAATCGCGTAAAACGCACTCACACGCACTGTTAGTAAGCAAACCTCAAGAGGTACCAAGAGCAATGGATCGAATTGACGTCATGCGCCTGTTCATCCGAGTGGCGGAGACCGGCAATTTTTCCAAGGTTGCGCGGTCTACCGGCGTCACACAGCCGACGGTGAGCAAAATCGTCGCTGGACTCGAAGCCAAGCTCGGTGCGCAGTTGCTGCGCCGCACCTCGCGAGGCTTGACCCTAACGGACGCCGGCCAGAGGTTCTATGAGTCAGCACTCGACATCGTTGAACGCGTCGACGAACTTGAAAGCGGCGTCAGCACAGGCGACGCCTCGCCAAGTGGGATCGTCAGGATCGCGATTTCCCCTGCCTTTGGTCGAATGGAGATCGTGCCCCACTTGGGCGCATTCTTCGAGCGTTACCCCGAAGTCCGTCTCGATTTCAACGTTTCGCAGAGATATGTAAATCTGGTGGAAGAGGGTTTGGACTTGGCAATACGAGTCGGTCCGCTGACGGATTCAACGATGATGGCCCGCCGAATCGGCGGCATGGACTACCTGACCGTCGCAGCCCCCGGCTACCTCGCCCAGGCCGGAACTCCGACCCGCGTGGAAGAACTTGAGCAACATAAATGCATCGCGTTCATGGCTCGAGACGCACCCAGACCGTGGGAGTTCAAGGACGCTGGCGGACCGATGAAGTTTTCTCCTCAGGGGGCCATCAGCAGCAATGACGCCGAGTACGTGCGCGCTGCAGTCCTTGCTGGCCTCGGCATCGGGCACAACGCGGGTTGGCTGTACGTGCGCGACGTGGCTGCCGGACGCCTGGTGCCACTGCTGACCGAATACGCCCCGGAACCGTTCCCGATCCATGCTGTTTGGCCTGGCAGCCGTCGCCTTGCTGGCAAAACCCGCGCGGTGGTGGACTACTTGGCCGAACTGTTCGCTGAGAACCCAGTGTTGAAGGTGCGGTAGCACCGTCCCTCATGCTGCCCATCGCGGCACGGCATAGGTTGTATGCCTCTGCCCCATCTTCCCCGACTGCGCTTCAGTCTCTATCTTCCATACCCAGGCAGTGCGAGAACAACGTCCTTCATCTGCCAGGCTTTGACACCAACGCATGGAGTAAAAAATGATTGACGAAAACGGCCCTCACTATTTTGTTGCCTTTCAGTCCCCCGGCCCGAAATGGGTGAAAGGGATGAAGTACAACGAGCAACCCGAGTTCATGGACCACGTGGGCTACATGTTGAAGATGCAGGAGAAGGGCATGACCGTTCTAAGTGGCCCTTTCATGGAAAAGGCCGGAGGCCTCAACGGTGTGCTCGCGGACGGCGGCATGACCATCTTCAAGGCCGCGGATCTTGAAGAGGCCACGACGATCGGTACCGATGATCCAACGGTGAAGTCCGGCATGCTGAATGTGGAAGTGAAGATGATGTGGGTACCTTTCCACACCTGACGCTGCCCTCCGCCGCTCCACCGTAGCGGCATGACATGAAAGTTGCGCCTCGGCCGTGAGACCTAGGTTGCTGCGGAGAGCCGGTTGACGTTGGGACCGTGCAGGCCCACGCTCCGCATCCTTCGGGCGCCCGCACAAACAGCTTGACAAGAAGCTCCAGCCCATCGTCGCCAGCAACTTTTACGCAGACACAGAGCGCGATGCCGGCTTTTGGCGATGACTGGCGATGCTTATCCGAACTTGGCCGAAAACACTCGTCAGCTCAAGGAGCTTGCGAGCTTCGAGAGGCCCGTAAAAAAGTCGCTATCCTCTCGGCGCTTAAGGCAGAGCATTGGCCGCCGTACAACCTTCCCATTGACGTCGCGAGCCATGCTGAACTGAGCGTCTCAGTACAGCATCGCCGATGCGGTGTGGCGATGCCTCAGGTATTCGCCGCCTCGCGCAGCGTTTCACCTAGGTAGTCCCGCTTTCCTACCGGCAGCCCTTGGGACCGCAGGATGGCGTGGGTGGTGGCCTGATGGAAGCGAACGTTGGGCATCAGGATTTCCGAAAAGTACTCGAACCCGTTCATCGAACGGGAAACGCTTCGGAACGACAGCGTGACCGCCCGATCCGCTGATTCTTCAAAGTCCGCGCGATCGATGCCCGCAAGATAGATATCGGTCTTGGCCAAGCGCTGCTTGAGCTCGACAAACGTTTCCTCGCGATCTTCCATGAACGGGGCATGCACGCCAATCAACCGCGCGGCCCCGTATCGTGCGTTGTCGCTGATGCGCTGAACCTGGCCTGCGAGGTTCAACATGTCCGGTGCGAGGCGGGCCTGAATAAGCAGGGCGGGATCGATGCCTCGGCGCGACGCGAATGCTTCTGCCGTCGCCATATAAAAATCCATGACGCGTAGTACCCGCCGCAGCGGCGGAATGGTCAAACCAAACAAGTTCATAGCAGGAGTGTGGTTGGAAGGCAGGACGCACCGAGGCGTCCGGACAAGTGCACCGCACAACTCACGTGAGCTGTGCAGCATGCAACCGCGATTACAGCGAAGTGATGCCGCCATCGGCGACGAGGTCGATCCCAGTGGAATAGCTGCCGTCGTTGGAGGCAAGGAACAGGATTGCCGCGGCCATTTCTTCGGGCTTTCCCATCCGACCCATCGGCGTCATGTTTCGGAACATCGTGCGAGCTCCCTCGGCTTGCTCTTTGTCCGGGAATTGGACTTCAATGATGGGCGTTTCGATGACACCAGGGCTCAGTGTGTTGACGCGGATGCCGCGGTCCTTCAGTTCATGTGCCCAGGTGCGGGAGAACGATCGGATTGCCGCCTTTGTCGCTGCGTAGGCACCATAGGCCGGATAGCCCTTCACGTTCATGCCCGAGCTGACTAGGACGATAGAGCTTCCATCGCGAAGCAGCGGCAGAGCCTTGGCCACGGTGAAGTACGTGCCACGCGCATTCGTGTTGAACGTCTTGTTGAAATGTTCCGGCGTCGCTGCTTCAAGAGGTTGCAGCTCGACGAAGGCGGCGTTCGCCACGATGATGTCGAGCTGGCCCTTCTCTGAACCGATCTTGGCGTAGAGGCGGTCGAGATCGGCGAAATCGGCGATGTCGCCCTGCACCGTTGCAACCTTGTCGCCAAGCTGCTTACGCGCTTTCGCCAACTCCTCTTCGCGACGACCAGTGATGTAGACGAAAGCTCCTTCGTTAACAAATGCCTGCGCCGTTGCGAGGCCGATGCCGCTGCTGCCGCCAGTTACCAGCGCGACTTTCCCATTCAGCTTGCTCATATCAATCCTTTGAAGTTTCACGGTTCTGAACCTGTGTTCAGGCGTAGAAGATAAGGACCGGGTTGCAGCGAGAACAGGGTACGGGTTGGCATAGGTGCTATGCCGGGACCAGGCGGTGCATGCGCCCGATGAGGGGACACAAGCGAAGATTCAGTGGCTTACTACGCACACGCTGATGGCGGCCTCGCTGCACGTCAGGACGCTTACAGTTTTAGACCGAAAGGTGTTAGCGCCAGTGCAATCGTGATCAGCGGGGGTGCGGACAAAAATTGGACTACCAGGAGGTAGTTCATGTATTCATACAACGACAGAATTCGAGCGGTCGAGCTGTACATCAAGCTCGACAAGCGCGTCAGGGCGACCATTCGTCAATTGGGATACCCGACCAAGAATGCGCTGAAGAGCTGGCACCGCGAGTACGAGCGGCGGCTCGACCTACCGAAGGGCTATGCGCGATCGAAGCCCAAGTATTCTCAAGAGCAGAAGGAGACGGCTGTCAGGCATTACCTTGATCATGGACGCTGCATTGCATTCACCATCAAGGCGTTGGGCTATCCGGTACGCGAATCGCTGCGTTCCTGGATTCACGAATTGCACCCCGAGTTGCACGCGCGCGTCGTCGGTCGATCAAACGGGGTGGCGCGGCCGCCAGCGATGAAGCAGGCAGCTGTCATCGCGTTGTGCACGCGGCAGGGGGGTGCACACGCCGTGGCCCAAGAGCTGGGCGTGTGCAGGCCAACGCTGTACAACTGGAAGAACCAACTTTTGGGACGTGAGGCACCCGCATCCATGAAACGCACTAATCAATCTCCGCCGTCGCAAGAGCGCGATGAGCTGGAGCGCCAGGTGGGGTCGCTGCGCCGTGAAGTCAGGCAGCTTCGCCTTGAGCAGGACCTCTTGAACAAGGCTAACGACTGGATCAAGCTCATGACGGCTGCGGCGCGTTGCCCGGCACGCAGGCTCCCAGCGAACAGCCAGTTGCCTCTGCCCACTGCAATCACGAGGTCATTCTGCCCATGTCGGGCAAGAGGTCGAAGTCTTCTACCGCTGGCACGCGCTGTACGGCCGTCGTGTGCGACGGCAGTACAGCGAGCAACGAGCGACGGGCGAGGTTGTTCACGTTGAGGTGAGTCCTGGCGCCGTCATCGTGGTGGCGGCATGGATGCTCGACGCAGCCTCTTGCGCCGGCATGAACCTCAGCGCTCCTCGCGCGTCGATCGCCGCCCTGACCGAACTGCATCAGTTGCTGTCGCAACGCGGGCTTCGGCGAAGCTCCTCCGGTGTCCATCACACCGATCGCGAGGAGCAAGATGACGAGTTCACCCAGACCACACCTGCGCAGCCTGGTGCCGGCTGCGACGGTGCCGCAGCGGCAGTTGAGCATGGCATTCGAGTCCCCAGTCCTTCAGGGAATGTGCCCAAGCGAACGCGCCAACGCGATCGCGCAACTGGCGATCCTGCTGCTTCAGGCGGCGGGTGTTCAGCGGACGGGAGCTGACGATGGCGAACACTGATCTATTGCCCGCCACTGTGCTGCGTCGCAAGGCCGTCGTCTACGTGCGGCAGTCCACCCAGACGCAGGTGCAGAACAACCTGGAGAGCCAGCGCCGCCAGTACGACCTGGTCGAGGAAGCACGCCGCCGTGGATTCACGCAGGTCGAAGTCATCGACGATGACCTCGGTCGGTCCGCGAGTGGCATGGTGGCCAGACCCGGCTTCGATCGACTCGTCGCGTGGCTCTGCGCCGGCGAGGTCGGCGCCGTGCTTTGTTTCGACGCCTCGCGGCTCGCGCGCAATGGTCGCGACTGGCATCACCTGCTGGAGCTTTGCGGCTTGGTCGAGGCCCGTGTCATCGACCTGGATGGCGTCTACGATCCGTGTCGTCCCAACGATCGGTTGCTGCTGGGCATGAAGGGAAGCATCAGCGAGTTCGAGCTCGGCGTGCTCAGGGCGCGCATGTTCGAGGCCGCCCGCGCCAAGGCCCAGCGCGGCGAACTGCGCATCAGCGTGCCCATCGGCTACGTCTGGCATCGCGAAGTCGGTCTAGGGTTTGATCCCGACCTGCGCCTGCAGGAGGCGATTCGGTTGATCTTCGCTCGCTTTCGCAAGCTGGGCAGCGCGCGCCAGGTCTTTCTGTCGCTCGCCGCCGAACAGGTTCACTTCCCGCGCCCCTCTGATGGCAAGAAGATGGTGACGTTCGACTGGACACCGATCCGCTATCGCAACGTGATCTCGGTGCTCAAGAACCCCTTCTATGCAGGCACGTACGCCTACGGCAAGAGCGAGAAGCGAACCACCCTCGTGGAGGGGCGGCTGCGCAAGAGCTACGGACACGGCAAGCCCGTCGAGCAGTGGGAAGTGATGCTGAAGGACCACCATGAAGCCTACATCGATGGGGCCGAGTTCGAGCGCAATCAGAAGCAGCTTGCCATCAATGCCTACGGTAGAGTCGATGGCGTGAAGTCGGGACGCGGCGGCCGAGCGCTGCTTGCGGGGATGCTCTGCTGCGCACGCTGTGGCCGCCGTCTGACGGTGGCGTATACGGGACGAGGGGCTGGTCAACCCGTGTATCGATGCGACCGCCGCAGTGTGCAGTTGGCGCTGCCGCAGTGCTTCGCCTTCGGAGGCCGCCGACCCGACGAGGCTATCGCACGAGAGCTCCTGAGAGCGGTCGAGCCCTTGGCCATCGAAGCGGCATTGCAAGCTGAACGGAGGCACATGGAAGTCCAAGCGGACCAGCGGCGAATCGTGGAACTGGAACTGCAGCAAGCACGCTATGAAGCAACGCTGGCAGAGCGTCGCTACGCGGCATGCGACCCCGACAACCGTTTGATCGCCGCCCAGCTCGAGAAGAGCTGGGAGTCGGCGTTGCAGCGTGTGCAGGCGTGCCAGCGTCGCGTCGACGCTGTGGACCAAACGCTGTCGGCCATCGCGGTGCCCGACCTCGGTGGACTCGCCCAAGATCTCGCTGCCGCATGGGATGCGCCCGGCGTGACGATGCGCACGCGCCAGCAATTGCTCCACACCTTGGTCCACGAGATCATTGCCGATCTCGATGAGAAGACGCGAGAGATCGTGCTGACGATTCATTGGCGTGGAGGTCCGCATTCGCAAGTCAGGCTTGCGAAGCCGAAGTCCGGCGAACACGGCTGTCGAACTCCCGATGAAGCCCTGGCTGTGATGCGCAGCATGGCGGGCAAGTGGTCCGACGAGCACATCGCCGCAACCCTCAATCGCATGGGCCTTCCCACGGGGCAGGCGAAGACGTGGACCGCGCATCGCGTGAGCTCCGTGCGCAGAGTGAACGACATCCGCGCGTACCGTTCAGCGCACAAGGATGGGCAGTGGTTGACCATGTCGGAGGCCGCAGCCGAACTCGGCGTCAACAACCACCGCATTCGGCGCCTGATCAAGGACGGCATACTGCCCGCCGAGCAGGTGGTGCCGCGGGCGCCGTATCAGATTCGAGCCAGCGACCTGCTGGATCCGAAGGTCATCGACGCGGTAGCCCGAACAGATCGCCCGTGTCGCGCCCTCGGCGAGAACCAGATCTCAATGTTTTCAACTACTTAACGAAGTGGGGCACTATGAACAGGTCATTGCAATCGGCCGGATCTGGTTCTCCACCCAGTTGTTGTCCGCAGGCAAGTTGCCATCGTCTAGATAACGCATCAGCGCAGGCCAGCGCTTCAGGCTGTAATTCAGTGCTTTGGCTGTCCCTGAACCTTCCGGGACCTTGAGCTGCTGCGCGATCATCCAGGCATGCAGTGCCTCGGCGATCGGCCGACCCCGCGCTTGGCGGATGCGATGCCGCTCATCTACGTCCAGGTCCTTCACCTCGCGCTCGATCTCGTAGAGCCGGGCGAAGTGTTGGATGCCTGCCTCTGCGATGTGACTCTTGTTGGCTGTGTGCAGCTCGACGAACTTTCGCCGGGCGTGGGCCAGGCATCCAGCCTCGACGACGCCCTTGGCCAGCAGGGCCTTGTAGCCCGAGTAGTCGTCGCAGACCAGCGCGCCGCGCCATTCGCCCAGGAAGTCCTGCGCATGCTGGCCAGCACGGCTGTCGGCGAAGTCGTAGACCACGGCCTTCATGCCTCGAAGGCGCCTGGGGTGTAGGCCCACAAGTAAGCGCGGTGCGTCTTGCCGGTGCCAGGCTTGAGCATTGCCACGGGCGTTTCGTCGGCATGCAGAACGTGGTGATCGAGGATCGCTTCCTTGAGCGCGTCGACCAGTGGCTGCAGGCGTACACCACAGGCGCCGACCCACGCACCAAGCGTCGAGCGCGAGATGGCCAGGCCGGCACGCCCGAAGATGGTTTCCTGTCGGTACAGCGGAAGGTGATCGGCGTACTTGGCCACCATCACCTGCGCCAGGAGTCCAGCCGTAGGGATGCCCTTGTCGATTACCTGGGCCGGCACCGGCGCCTGGATCAGCGTCTGGCACTTCGCGCACGCCCACTTGCCTCGCACATGCCGCTCGACGGTGAACACGCCGGGAACGTAGTCAAGCTTCTCGGCCACATCCTCGCCGATGCGCTTGAGCGCGCAGCCGCACGTGCAGGTTGTCGAATCGGGTTCGTGATGCACATTGACGCGCGGCAGGTCTGTCGGCAGCGGCACGCGGCGCGGCTGCTGCTTGTCCTCGGTCTTGGGCGTTGGACGAAGCTGCTTCAACTCTTCTTCGATGGCTGCCAAGTCGGCGTCAAGCGTCTCTTCCAGAAGGCTGGCCTGCGCTGCGTCGAGCTTCTCGCTGCTCTTGCCGAAGCGCAGGCGCTTGTACTGTGCGAGCTCGTGGGTAAGTTGATCGACCTTGGTGGATTTGAAGGTGACCTCGCGCGTGAGCGCCTCGATCGAGCGTTCCTTGGCCTCGAGCAGGCGCTGCTGCTCGGCGAAGCCATCAATGAGCCGGAGGGTCACCTCGTGCAGTTGCTCTGCACTCAGGCCCTTCAGTTGTTCGGCGTCCACCATGAGCACGTAGAGTGCCGGGCGATTGCGCGACTGTCATCGGCGTTTGCCGCAATTGCAGGGGGCATGCGCGATCACACGACGGTGATGACGCCCGCTGCTCCGACGCGCTGCCATGGCAATCCGAGCACAAGCGCGTCGAGCTGCTCACGCGTCACCGCCATCTGCGTGCCCAGGCTCGCGTTGGCCCAGAGGAATCGGCCCTGGTTCAGCCGACGCGCGCACAGCCAGATGCCGATGCCATCGTGCACAAGGACCTTCATGCGGTTGGCGCGTCGATTGGCAAATAAGTAAGCGTGGTACGGCTGGGCTGCGCCGAACACCTTCACGACGCGCGCGAGCGCCGTCTCGGTGCCAGCGCGCATGTCGATCGGCTCGGTAGCCAGCCACACGGCGTCGACGCGGATCAACGCAGCCACTCGCGCAGCCAGGCTGCGCACGACGACGCTGACTCCACCGGCCAGTGCACCACTGCGGTGGCGCTGCCTCGCTTCAGTTCGATGCGAATGTCACGGGCTGGCATCTCGGCTTCGGCCTGTACATCGAGCGCGATGAAGTCGGGCATCGGCAAGGTTGGAACGTCAGTCGCTTTCGGCGACGCAGCCCTGCGATCATCGGCACGCCACCGGTGCACCACATTCGCATTCAGGTTGTACAGCCTCGCGATCGCCGCGGCAGAAGCATCCGGCTGCCGGCACGCCTCAAGGACCTCAGCCTTGAACCGCGCGCTGTGCTTGCGACGCGTCGCCCGCTTAACCACACCATCTATTGCGTCCACATCATTCATCGCGGACACGATGCCTGCCGACTCTCAGGCAATCAAGATGACTTCACCGCGCGCTTACAGAGATCTCCCGCGCTCTGATGGTTGGTGAATCGATGCGTTCAGTGGCCGCCCGACTTGGCAGGGCACCGTCGACCATCAGCCGAGAGATCGGGCGCAACGCAGGGCAAGGCGGGTATCGGGCGAGCGTCGCCGACGAAGCTGCCTGGAACCGTGCCCTGCGGCCGAAGCGATGCAAGCTGGTCAAGAACCGGGCGCTGGCTGGCGTCGTGGCGGACCTGCTTCGAATGCTGTGGTCGCCGGAGCAGATCGCCGGCTGGCTCAAGCATACTTATCCGAACGACCCGAGCCTTCATGTGTCACACGAGACCATCTACCGCAGTCTTTTCATTCAAGCGCGTGGTGCATTGAAGAAGGAGCTGCTGGAGCACCTCAGACGCACGCGCGGCATGCGACGCTCTCGTTCCTATACGCAGAAGACTGCGATCCATGGGCAGATTGCCGATGCCGTGTCGATCAGCGAGCGCCCCGCATCTGTCGAGGATCGGGCGGTGCCTGGTCATTGGGAAGGTGACTTGGTGTTCGGCAGCGGGAACAGCCAGATCGCCACGTTGGTGGAGCGGCAAACGCGATATGTGATGTTGGTGAAGCTCGAAGGCAAGGACTCGCAATCGGTGGTCAACGCGCTGATAAAGAACGCGCGCAAGTTGCCGCAGGAGCTCTACAAGTCATTGACCTGGGATCGAGGCACGGAGATGCATGGTCACAAGCGATTCACGATGGCCACCGACATCCAGGTCTACTTCTGTGATCCCCAGAGCCCCTGGCAGCGCGGCAGCAACGAGAACACCAATGGGTTGCTCAGGCAGTACATGCCGAAGGGCATGGACATCTCAGGGTTCTCACAGCTTCAACTCAACGCGATCGCGAGACAATTGAACGAGAGGCCGCGCAAGACGCTCGGCTTCCATACACCTGCTGAAATGTTCAGCGAATGTGTTGCATCGACCGGTTGAATCCGCCACCGATGCACGCAATACAGCGCCGAAAAAACCCACCAGGGCTTGCAAGAAATGCATCCCCTGCATCTTTTGCCCCTTTGGGAACATGACCAGTGTGGAAATCGCGCGACCGGGGAAGTCGTTAGTGTCAGCGGTCGTCAAAGGGTGCAAATACTTCTGCGACCCAATCGACGAGCAGACGGATCTTGGCGCTCAGGTGGCGATTGCTCGCGTAGACCACGTGAAAGGGTTGTCGCGGTCGCGTCCAGTCTTCGAGCACCGTGCGCAACCGGCCGCTTGCGAGATGGGGTGTGGCCATGAACTTGAAAGCCTGCCCAATACCGACGCCTGCCAGCAGTGCACTGAGGTGGGCGGTACTCTCGTTGACAGCGACTTCAACCTGGCCGTGAACCGATAGCTGCTCGTCGCCCTTATGGAACTCGAGCGGAAATGCTCTTCCGGTGAGCGACGAGAAGTAGCCGGCGATGGCGTGGCCTGGAACGCTGCCCTTCGCCGTCGTCGGCATCGCCGCGGGCATCAATTCCGATGGATGCTTCGGAATGCCGCGCGCCTTCAAATACACCGGACTTGCACACGTGACCCAGTCCATGTCGGCGATGCGTCGCGCCACGAGCGACGTATCCGGCAGCAGGCCGCCGCGAATCGCGCAGTCGACGCCTTCCCCGACGAGGTCGATCGGCCGGTCGCTGACCCCCAAATCGACGTGCAGTTCCGGGTAGCGCGCCCGAAAGGTCGGCAACGCGGGGATCAGGATCATGTTGGCTACCACTGATCCGACGTCGATGCGGATTCGCCCGTGCGGACGAGAGCGTGCGCGAGAGGCGCTCTCGTCCATCTCTTCGAGTTCTCCGATCAGGCGCGTCGCCCGTTCGTAGTACGCCGCGCCCTCCGGCGTCACGTTGACGCGGCGGGTCGTGCGATGCAGCAGCTTGATCCCAAGATGCTGCTCCAGATCCTGCACGAGCTTGGTCACGGTGGGGCGCGGAATGTTCATCGAGTCGGCGGCGCGTGAGAACGCGCCCGACTCGGCGATCCGCACGAAAACGCGCAAGGCGAGAAGTTGGTCCATGTGCAATGCGGAAGAGGATGGGTCGCCTCGATTATTCAACGACGTGAAATAAGAAATCCATTTTGATGTCTTTATTCATGGCTGTGTACTTTCTAAACTTTGCTCACCCTATCAATCGAAGGAGCACGACATGGAAAACAAACTCGCCGGCAAGGTCGCCGTCATCACCGGCGGCACCACCGGGATCGGCCTGGCCACCGCCAAGGCCTTCGCGTCGGAAGGCGCTCACGTCATCATCACCGGCCGACGTCAGGCTGAACTGGACGCGGCCGTCGCCGCGATCGGGCAGAACGCAACGGGCGTGCAGGCCGATTCAACCCGGCTTGGCGACCTGGACCGGCTGTACGACTTGGTGCAGAGGCAGCACGGTCGTATCGACGTGCTTTATGCCAACGCGGGTGGCGGAGAGATGTTGCCGCTGGGTGCCATCACCGAGGCGCACTTCGACCAGACCTTCGACCGCAATGTGAAGGCCGTGGTGTTCACCGTGCAGAAGGCATTGCCGCTGCTGGAGAAGGCCATGAACGGTGCCTCCGTCATCCTGGCCGGCTCGACGGCCGGCGTGATGGGCACGCCGAACTTCAGCATCTACAGCGCGACCAAGGCGGCAGTTCGCAATCTCGCGCGCAGTTGGGTGCTGGATCTCAAAGGACGGGCGATCCGCATCAATACGCTGTCGCCTGGACCGATCCACACCCCCGGGCTGGTGGAACTCGCAGGCCCCGACCTCGCCCAGCAGCGGGGCCTGGTCGACTATCTGACCATGCAGATCCCCATCGGTCGCATCGGCGAACCCGACGACGTCGCCAAGGCGGCGGTCTTCCTCGCTTCCGACGACGCCGCGTTCATCACCGGCATCGAATTGTTCACCGACGGCGGACTCGCTCAGGTCTGAACGCACTTCAACGACGCATTCGACTTCAAGGAAACCACCATGAACACCGCTCTGCAATTGCTCCAGTCCTATCAGGACAACGTTCGGACGCCCGCGGCTGCCGCCGCACTCTTCGCCGAAGACGGCGTGCTCGAACTGCCGACCGTCCAGGCCCATGCCCGCGGCCCAGCCGCCGTCGAGGCGCTCCTCTCCGGTCTGCTCGCCAAGGTCCCCGACTTTCGGTTCAAGGACTTCAAGGTCTGGATCGACACCCCCGACCGGGTGTTCGGCGAATACTCCGTCGAGGCGCTGGTGGTCGACACCGGCAAGATGTATCGACAGACCTATGCTGGCGTGCTGATCGCGGAAGGCGGCAAGATCAAGCTGCTGCGCGAGGCCCTGGACACCGCTGCCGCGGCCCGGGCGTTCAGCAAGGATTGACGCACGTCGTCTTGCAGGCGTCTCTGAACGGCCTGAACTCTCAACGAGATGCCAAGCCAAGGCGCAGCAGGCTCTCCGCGGTCGACACGATGGTTTCCTCGTTCGACCGCGGGCTCCACGCAAGCAGATGGCGTGCCTTCTGGTTCGAGGATTCGCGTCTCTTGCCAAGGTTCGGAGCAAGCTGGCGCGCTGCCGGACTGAACAGGGAGGACAGCCGAATCTGCCAGCTGGGCAACCGTTTCGTGGGAACCCTGGCCGCGGCGGTGCCCAGATGGCGCCGCAGGATGGCTGCCATGTCTTCGAGGGACACCAGACCACCCGCAACGCCGATGAAGCGCTCCCCTTTCGCATGAGGGCTCAGCATCGCCTTGATCTGCAGGTCCGCCACGTCGCGGACATCCACGACGCCGAACGAGATGTCCGGCAAACCTGGCATCGCGCCTTCCAGCAAACGCTTGACGATGGCGGTGGAGGACGACACTTCAGTGCTCAGCACCGGACCGAAGATGCCGACCGGATTGACGACAGCCATTTCAAGACCGCGTCCCTCGGCCTTCACGAAATCCCATGCGGCTCGTTCTGCAATGGCCTTGGAACGGATGTAAGGCGCGTTGGGCATCGATGGATCGGTCCAGTCAGCCTCCGTATAGACAGCCCCAGCCTCCGGCTTGACGCCATACCCTACGGCGGCGAACGACGACGTGACGACCACGCGTCGCACCTGCGCATCCCGTGCCGCGCGAAGGATACGCAGGGTGCCGTCGCGGGCCGGGCGGATGAGCTCGTCAGCGTCCTTCGGGGCGGCCGTTGGAAATGGCGAAGCCACATGCAGCACATGCTCGCATCCCGACATGGCGTCTTGCCAACCGTCGTCGCTCATGAGATCGGCCTTCACGAACTCGACACGTCCCGCTGAGCTTGCGTTCGTGGATGCGAGCATCTGTCGGGTTCGCTCGGCGCTTTGCAGCGATCGAACAGTGGTGCGAACGCTGTAGCCATGGTTCAGCAAACTGAGAATGCAATGGCCTGCCAGAAAGCCCGACCCACCTGTCACCAGAACTGTGCTCATCATTGATTCTCCTGGGCAGGATGTTGCTGACAAGCGATGCGTCCAACAAGTAGGATGATTTTTCAGACCAGTCTCAAATTCCAGACTCGAGCAACGATGAACATTCAGCCGATCCCGCCCAGAACCTACGCAGAGGAATGTGAGAACTGCACGGGCCCCACCAGCATCGACATCCTGCGGTTTCAGCGGACCATCCGTGCGATCACCGGGCGTTGGAAGATCGAGATCGTTTGCATGCTTGTCGAGGGACCGATGCGGTTCGGTGCGTTGAAACGGGGGCTACCCGGCATCACGCAGCACATGCTGACCACACAACTCAAGGAGCTGGCGGCCAACGGCATCGTGATAAGGCATGACTTCGCCGAGAGTCCTCCGCGCGTCGATTACGCGCTGTCCCAGGCGGGGGTCGACCTGATCCCAACGCTGCGCGCCATGCTTGCGTGGTCGGTCAAGTACGACACATTCCTGGAATCTGATGCTGTCTCAGAGTTGGCGACTCCGGCCTCGGCCATCGGAATGGCCAAATAGCCGTCGTGCAGGATGCCGCAGGCAAGGGCCACGATGAGCACATACGGGCCGGCAGAACAACGCGCTGGCTTTGCGCCAGCACTCAGGAGCGGGCCTTCAAGGACTGATAGCGAACAGCCGCTTCAGACTGGTTGCGGCCTGCCGCGCTAGTCCAAAGATCGGCCGCTTTTAGCCACCAAGCGGTCGCTTTCCAACGCACTACTACGGGCGTCAGTGCTTGCCAGATCAAATTTATCGCGTCATGCCGTATGGCGTTAGGTGACTCTGATTTTCGTCCACGTCCAACGAACGTCCGACGAACGGGAACGCGCGCTGCCGGCATTCGATGCGTTCGCAGACCTTGCAACCCATGCCGATCGAGGTAGCCGCCGTCGGGTCTCGCAGATCCAGTCCGCGAGCGTAGACCAGCCGGGAAGCATTGCGAACGTCACACCCCAGACCGATGGAAAAGATGCGCTGTGGCGAGCCGTACGCGCCTTCATTGCTCGTCACGGTTCGTGCAATCCAAAGGTAGCAGCGGCCATCGGGCATGGAGGCCAACTGGGGCAGGATGCGGCCCGGCTGCGCAAAGGCTTCATAGACATTCCAAAGCGGGCAGGTGCCGCCTGTGCGGCTGAAGTGGAAGTGCGTTGCAGACTGCCGTTTGGAGATGTTGCCGGCTCGGTCGACCCGAACGAAAAAGAACGGGACGCCCGGGGCGCCCGGACGCTGCAAGGTGCTGAGCCGGTGGCAGACCGTCTCGAAGCCGACGGCGAACTGTTTTCCCAGCAGATCGATGTCGTAGCGAAGCCGCTCGGCTTCGCCGAGAAACTGTCCGTACGGCAGCAGCACCGCGCCAGCGAAGTAGTTGGCCAGACCAACGCGTGCCAACTTTTTGGAAGGCGCATCGTGCAGCAACGCGTGGCCAGAGACGAGAGAGTCGATCGCGCCTGCCTGCTCAATGAGTGCCAGTTGCGTCGCGAGCTGAAAAACCTGTTGGGCCGGGTCAAGTGCCGCCGACACGCGCAACGTACGGTGCGCGGGGTCGTACTGCCGCTTGCCACCAAATTCGTCGGACAGCTGAATCACGCGCACCTTATGACGCTGAAGCAGGCGCTGCACCAGCCAGTCGGCCAAGAGTGCGCCGCGCACACCGGCTTCAGCGGCCAATGCCTCGGCGTTCCGGTCGATTTCTTCGAAGTGGTTCTGATGCGCAAAGAAGAAGTCGCGCACCGCCTCGAAAGGCATAGCCCGTGCTGAAGTGATGTCCGAACGGTCGTCGCCCATGCGCACCGCGATCGTCTCGAGATGCTCCTGCACCTCGAGGCTGCGCCGATGCAGGGCAATCAGCGCGCGTCCCAACGCGGGCATCTGCGACGCCACCTCCTTGAGTTCTGGAAGCGATACCGGTTCAGTCGCATCGGCCAGGGCTTCACGCATGCCGGCGATCAGACGCGCTTCCTCGTCCTCCGAAAACTCCTGGATGTTGATCCCAAGCGCTCGGTCGATCTTCAACAAGACGGCCACGGTGAGTGGCCGCTGGTTCTGCTCCAACTGGTTCAGGTAGCTGGGGGAAAGCCCGAGCGCATTGGCCATAGCGGTTTGGGACATCCCGCGCTCGGCGCGCAGCTTGCGCAGTCGTACCCCCATGAACGTTTTTTTCATCGTGTTGACAGGCCAAGCTCACTCATCTTCGCAAGATTTGCAATTTTGCTGAATTTGATTCGCAAGTCTTCGCCCTTTCAGTCCTTTTGTGAAGCGCATTTTCTGCGTAAATTGCGAAGCATGACAACACCCACTGGAACAGCCGAGTTGCGCGAACTGGTGCTGCCGGTGCATGCCAATCACCACGACACGCTGTTCGCCGGGCAAGGGCTGCAGTTGATGGCCAAGGCGGCTTTTCTGGCAGCACGAGGACTGGCGCAGCAAGAGGTCGTGATGGCAAGCGTGACCAGCGTGGACTTTCTATCGCCGGTGGCGGTGGGCTACCAGCTCACCCTTCGCGGATGGGTCAGCCGTATCGGCCGCAGCTCGATGACCGTTTGTGTGAGCGGCATCGCCGACAAGCCGGGCATCCCGGCGGAAGAAGTCCTCAAGGGCGTGTTCGAGATGGTGGCAGTCGATGCCACCGGTCGCCCTGCCCCCATCAATCGCTCTTATCTGGACAAGGAAACAGCATGACCACCACGACCGAAACCACTGCACCTGCCTTCAAACCCAAGAAGTCCGTCGCTCTCTCCGGCGTCACCGCCGGCAATACCGCGCTGTGCACCGTGGGCCGCACTGGCAACGACCTGCACTACCGTGGGTACGACATTCTGGACGTCGCCGAGGTCTGCGAGTTCGAGGAAATCGCCCACTTGCTGGTGCACGGCAAGCTGCCGACGCGCGCCGAACTCGCCGCCTACAAGGCCAAGCTGAAGGCCATGCGCGGTGTGCCGGCCAGCGTGAGGCGGGCGCTGGAGCAGATTCCCGCCAACGCCCACCCCATGGACGTGATGCGCACCGGCGTCTCTGCTCTGGGCTGCACCTTGCCCGAGAAGGACGACCACGGCACGCCCGGCGCGCGCGACATTGCCGATCGGTTGATGGCATCACTGGGCTCCATGCTTCTGTATTGGTATCACTGGTCTTCGCAGGGCAAGCGCATCGAGCTGGAGACCGACGATGACTCCATCGGCGCGCATTTCCTGCATCTGCTGCACGGCAAGAAGCCCAGTGCCGAGTGGGAGCGCGCCATGCACACCTCGCTGAACCTCTATGCCGAACACGAATTCAACGCATCGACCTTCGCCGCGCGTGTGATCGCCGGCACCGGCAGCGACATGCACTCGGCGATCGCCGGCGCCATCGGTGCACTGCGCGGCCCCAAGCATGGCGGTGCGAACGAGGTGGCCTTCGAGATCCAGAAACGCTATGACAACCCGGCCGAGGCCGAGGTCGACATCCGCCGCCGCGTCGAGGCGAAGGAGGTCGTGATCGGCTTCGGCCACCCGGTTTATACGGTGAGCGATCCACGCAACGTGGTGATCAAGGGCGTGGCAAAGCGCCTGTCCGACGGTGCGGGCACCACCAAGATGTACGACATCGCCGAGCGGCTGGAATCGGTCATGTGGGAAGTCAAGAAGATGTTCCCGAACCTGGACTGGTTCAGCGCGGTGAGCTATCACATGATGGGCGTGCCGACGGCCATGTTCACACCGCTGTTCGTGATCGCGCGCACCAGCGGTTGGGCCGCGCATGTGATCGAACAGCGCGTGGACAACAAGATCATTCGCCCCAGTGCCAACTACACCGGCCCCGAGGATTTGAAGTTCCTGCCGATCGAAGAACGCCACTGAGCAATCCAATGCACATGCTCATGCCCCACGAAGAATTTCGCAAACCGCTGTCCGGCACCGCACTGGACTACATCGACGCCCGCGCCGCCGTCGACGCGCTGCAGGCCGGTGCCTGGGCGCGACTGCCGTATACCGCACGCGTGCATGCCGAGAACCTGGTCCGGCGCTGCGAGCCGGCCATCCTGAACGACTGCCTGCTGCAACTCATCGAACGCCGGCGTGATCGCGACTTTCCCTGGTTTCCCGTGCGCGTGGTGTGCCACGACATCCTGGGCCAGACGGCGCTGGTGGACCTGGCCGGCCTGCGCGACGCCATCGCGGCCGAAGGCGGCGACCCGGCGCAGGTGAACCCGGTGGTGCCGGTGCAACTCATCGTCGACCATTCTCTGGCCGTGGAGTGCGGCGGGTTCGATCCGCAGGCCTTCGAGAAGAACCGGGCCATCGAAGACCGGCGCAACGAGGACCGCTTTCACTTCATCGAGTGGACGAAACGCGCCTTCGCCAACATGGAGGTGATCCCGGCGGGGAACGGGATCATGCATCAGATCAATCTGGAGAAGATGTCGCCGGTGGTCTACGTGCAGGACGGCCTGGCCTTCCCCGACACCTGCGTGGGCACCGACAGTCATACGCCCCACGTCGATGCGCTGGGGGTGATCGCGGTGGGCGTCGGCGGCCTGGAGGCCGAGAACGTGATGCTGGGCCGCGCCTCGTGGATGCGGCTACCCGACATCATCGGCGTGGAGCTCACTGGCCGGCGCCAGCCGGGCATCACCGCCACCGACATCGTGCTGTCGCTCACCGAGTTCCTGCGCAAGGAAAAAGTGGTCGGTGCGTACCTGGAGTTCTTCGGCGAAGGCGCGCCGGGCCTGACGGTCGGGGACCGTGCCACCATCTCCAACATGTGTCCAGAGTACGGCGCCACCGCCGCGCTCTTCTACATCGACGAGCAGACGCTCACCTACCTGCGGCTCACAGGCCGTGAAGACACGCAGGTCGCGTTGGTCGAGACCTATGCGAAAACGGCCGGCTTCTGGGGCGATGCGCTGAAGACGGCGGTCTACGAGCGCGTGCTGAGCTTCGACCTGTCGAGCGTGGTGCGCAGCATGGCCGGCCCTTCCAATCCGCACCGCCGGCTGCCGACATCGCAACTGGCGGAGCGCAACATCGCGGTGGGCCTGGCCGATGTCCGGCAGCAGGAGGCCGCAGGCCTGATGCCCGATGGCGCGGTGATCATCGCGGCCATCACCTCCTGCACCAACACCTCGAACCCCCGCAACGTGATTGCCGCGGCGCTGCTCGCGCGCAACGCGAACCGACTGGGGCTCAAGCGCAAGCCGTGGGTCAAGTCGTCGCTGGCACCGGGATCCAAGGCGGTGGAGCTGTACCTGCGCGACGCCGACCTGCTGCACGACCTGGAGCAGCTCGGCTTTGGCATCGTAGGCTTCGCGTGCACCACCTGCAACGGGATGTCCGGCGCGCTGGATCCGAAGATCCAGAACGAGATCATCGAGCGCGACCTCTACGCCACGGCGGTGCTCTCCGGCAACCGCAACTTCGACGGCCGCATCCACCCCTATGCGAAGCAGGCCTTCCTGGCCTCGCCGCCGCTGGTGGTGGCCTACGCCATCGCGGGCACCATGCGCTTCGACATCGAGCGCGACGTGCTGGACGTCGTTGACGGCAAGGAAATCCGCTTGCGCGACCTGTGGCCGAGCGACTCGGAGATCGACGCCATCGTCGCGGCGTCGGTGCGGCCCGAGATGTTCCGCAAGGTCTACGAACCCATGTTCGCGATTCATGCCGACAGCGGAGAAAAAGTGAGTCCGCAGTACGACTGGCGGCCGCAGTCGACCTACATTCGCCGCCCGCCTTACTGGGACAGCGAAGGCGTGGGAGCACTGGCGGCCGTGCCGCGCACGCTGCGCGCCATGCGGCCGCTAGCCATCCTGCCCGACAACATCACGACGGACCATCTCTCACCGTCCAACGCCATCCTCATGGACAGCGCCGCCGGCGAGTACCTTCACAAGATGGGCCTGCCGGAAGAGGACTTCAACTCCTACGCCACGCATCGAGGCGATCACCTGACGGCCATGCGCGCCACCTTCGCCAACCCGCAACTCGTCAACGAAATGGCGGTGGTCGACGGCGTGCAGAAGAAGGGTTCCTTCGCGCGCATCGAACCCGAGGGGCAAATCGTGCGCATGTGGGAAGCCATCGAAACCTACTTGAACCGCAGGCAGCCGTTGATCATCGTGGCCGGCGCCGACTACGGCCAGGGCTCGTCTCGCGACTGGGCTGCCAAAGGCGTGCGCCTGGCGGGTGTGGAAACCGTGGTGGCCGAAGGCTTCGAACGCATCCACCGAACCAACCTTCTGGGCATGGGCGTGCTGCCGCTGGAGTTCAAGCCCGGTACCACGCGCCTCACCCTGGTCCTGGACGGCACCGAGACCTTCGACGTCGCCGGCAAACCCGCGCCGGGCGCCGACCTGACGTTGGTCGTTCACCGCCGCAGTGGCGAGACCTTGCAGGTGCCGGTGACCTGCCGCCTGGACACTGCGGAAGAAGTGTCGATCTACGAAGCCGGCGGCGTGCTGCAGCGTTTTGCGCAAGACTTCCTGGCCGCCAACAAGTCGACCGCTTGAAGACAACCACCCTCCTCATCGCAATGGCATCCGCTCCCCAGATCAAGATTCCCGCCGTCTACATGCGTGGCGGCACCAGCAAGGGCGTGTTCTTTCGCCTGCAGGACCTGCCCGCGGCGGCGCGCCAGCCCGGTCCCGCGCGCGACACGCTGCTGCTGCGCGTCATCGGCAGCCCCGATCCCTACGCCAAGCAGATCGATGGCATGGGCGCGGCCACCTCGTCCACCTCCAAGGCTGTCATCCTGTCGCGCTCCACGCGGCCGGACCACGATGTCGACTACCTCTTCGGCCAGGTCTCTATCGACAGCGCGTTCGTCGACTGGTCGGGCAACTGCGGCAACCTGTCGGCGGCGGTCGGGCCGTTCGCGATTGCGCAGGGCCTCGTCGATCCGGCGCGCATTCCGGAAAACGGCACGTGCACCGTGCGCATCTGGCAGGCCAACATCAGCAAGACCATCGTCGCGCACGTGCCCATCACCGCTGGCCAAGTGCAGGAAACCGGCACCTTCGAACTCGACGGCGTGACATTCCCAGCGGCCGAAGTGCCACTGGAGTTCATCGAGCCGGCCGACGAAGGCGACGGTGAAGGCGGTGGCGCGATGTTCCCGACGGGCAAGGTGGTCGAAGACCTCGACGTGCCGGGCGTGGGCACGTTGCGCGCCACGCTGATCAACGCGGGCATTCCGACCATCTTCGTCAACGCCGCCGACATCGCTTACACCGGCACCGAACTGCAGGACGCCATCAACAGCGACACCAAGGCCATGGCCATGTTCGAGACCATCCGCGCGCACGGCGCGGTGAAGATGGGCTTGATCAATCACGTCGATGAAGCTGGCAGGCGCCAGCACACGCCCAAGGTGGCCTTCGTTTCGCCGCCCAAGGACTACACGGCGTCCAGCGGCAAGGCAGTGGCCGCCGCGGAAATCGACCTACTGGTGCGCGCGCTGTCGATGGGCAAGCTGCACCACGCCATGATGGGCACAGCGGCCGTGGCCATCGGCACAGCTGCCGCCATACCCGGCACGCTGGTAAACCTCGCGGCCGGCGGCGGCGAGCGCCAGGCCGTGCGCTTCGGCCATCCCTCGGGAACGCTTCGCGTGGGCGCCGAGGCGAGCAAGGTCGACGGCGAATGGGTGGTCACCAAGGCCTTGATGAGCCGCAGCGCCCGCGTATTGATGGAAGGCTGGGTACGTGTTCCCGGCGACAGTTTCTGATCGGAATTACTCGAATGTCCACCCGCAAGCAGCTCAAGTCACTCGTCGAGGCCCGCCGCGGCCTGATCGTTCCCGGCGCATTCAACGCGCTGTCTGCAAAGGTCGTCGAAGACCTGGGATTCAAGGCGATCTACATCACCGGCGCCGGTGTCACCAACATGTGGTTCGGCATGCCTGATCAGGGCTTCATGGGCCTATCGGACATCGCCGATCACACAGCGCGCATCCGCGACGCGGTCAGCGTGCCGCTGATCGTCGATGCCGACACCGGCTTCGGCAATGCACTGAACGTGCGGCACACCGTCCGCACGCTCGAACGTGCCGGCGCCGACTGCATCCAGTTCGAGGACCAAGTGGCGCCGAAGCGCTGCGGCCATTTCTCGGGCAAGGAAGTGATCTCCACAGAAGAGGCCGTCAGCAAGATCAAGGCAGCCGTCGATGCGCGCCAAGATCCTGATCTCCTGATCATGGCTCGCACCGACGCGGCCGCCACGCACGGGTTCGAAGCCGCTGTCGAACGGGCGCAGAAATTCGCCGAGGCCGGTGCGGACATCCTCTTCGTTGAGGCCGTGACCACGCCCGATGAGATTCGCGCGCTGCCCCGGCGTCTGGTCAAGCCGCAACTAATGAACATGGTGATCGGCGGCAAGACGCCTATCTTCAATGCCACGGACCTGGGTGAACTGGGCTATGGCATCGTGCTGTATGCCAATGCCGCGCTACAGGGTGCGGTGGCCGGCATGCAGAAGGCACTGACCGTGCTGCGCGACGTGAAGGAAGTGCAGGAATCCAGCGGACTGGTTGCGACCTTTGCCGAGCGCCAACGCCTGGTCAACAAGCCCGAGTGGGACGCGCTGGAGAAGCGCTACACGTGATGCGGCCTCCTGTGGAAGGTCACGGGGCGGCACGGCCGTGTCACAGGGCCGGGGCCTGCCCCTTGTCGACAAGGCCGCCTGATTGCCGTGCGAGTTCGACAAAGGACTTCAGGTAGTCGATGTCGGTGTCCGCTTCCCGCGCGCCCAGGAAGATCTGCTTGGCGATGCCGCGCGGACCCAGCCGCACAGGAACGATGTCCATCTTCTGCGCGTACTCCTCGACCAGCCAGCGTGGCAGTGCAGCCACCGCGCGGTCGCTCGCGACCATCTGCAACATGATGTCCGTGGTTTCGATCGACTTGTGGCGCCTGGGCGTCACGCCGGCGGGCATCAGAAACATGTTGTAGATGTCCAGCCGGTCGGTGGCAACCGGGTACGTCACCAGCACCTCCTGCGTCAGCTGTGCGGGCTTCACGTAAGGCACGTTGGCCAGGCGATGGCCGCGCGGCACCACGAGCACCTGCTCGTAGTCGAACACGGGTTCGTAGCGCAGACCGGGCTTGTAGAGCGGGTCGGGGGTGACCAGCAGGTCTATCTCGTAGCCGAAGAGCGCGCCAATGCCGCCGAACTGGAATTTCTGCTTCACGTCGACGTCCACGTCGGGCCAGCTCGCCAGGTAGGGCGACACCACCTTCAGCAGCCATTGGTAGCAGGGGTGGCATTCCATGCCGATACGCAGCGACCCGCGCTCGCCCTGCGCAAACTGGCGCAAGCGTTCTTCGGCCAGATCCAGCTGCGGGAGCACCCGGTTGGCCACCGCCAGCAGGTACTGCCCCGCCTGCGTCAGCCGCAGGCTGCGCCCTTCGCGTTGCCAGATTTCGGTGCCCATCTGGGCTTCCAGCTTGCGGATCGAGTGGCTCAGCGCCGACTGCGTCAGGTGCAGCACCTCTGCGGCAGCGGTAAGTGAGCCTTGCTTGTCTACTTCTTGGACGATGGAAAGATGAGCGCGCTCCAGCATGGCAAATGAGTGAGATTCATGGATGCGTGAATTAACACCATTTTACTTCACGGTTCGTCAACTCTACGATTCAACCTTTCCGTGATTGCCGGACGTTTGAGAAACCTTGATCGCCACACCAAAATGACACGTCCACTTCGCGCAGTAGCAGTTTCCGGCGGACTTCAACGCCCCTCCAAAGCCGTGGCCCTTTCGGAGCATCTGCTGGATCTGATCGCCGACGCAATTCCGTGCGAGCAACGCTTGGTCGAGCTGGGCCAGCTCGCACCGCACTTTGCGGGCGCGGTCTGGCGCTCCCAGTTGCCCGAAGTGGTGGAGCGCGAACTTGCCGCGGTCGAGCAAGCTGACGTCCTGGTGGTGGCCACACCGGTCTACCGTGGCTCCTACACGGGACTGTTCAAGCACTTCTTCGACTTCATTCACCAGGACGCCCTGATCGACAAGCCGGTCTTGCTGGCTGCCACCGGCGGCAGCGAGCGCCATGCCTTGGTGATCGACCACCAGTTGCGGCCGCTGTTCAGCTTTTTTCAAGCGCGCACGTTGCCGTTGGGTGTTTACGCGACCGACCAAGATTTCTCGGACTACCGGCTGCAGAACGTGGCTTTGATCCAGAGAGCCCAGCTCGCAGTCCAACGGGCTTTGCCCCTTCTCGGGTTGGCAAAACTTGCACGATCGGTCCACGCTCAGGATGTGGTTGCGACCTGACACAAGCATCGGACTTCGAATCAAAACCAGCGCACCTGACCATCATGAGCAAACACTTCACCTTCAGCATCAAGAGCATCCGGTTCGATGAAAACTACCAGCCGTCGGACAGCACGCGCATCACAACCAACTTCGCCAACCTGGCCCGCGGGAACAGCCGCCAGGAGAACTTGCGCAACACCCTGAAGATGATCGACAACCGTTTCAACAGCTTGGCGCATTGGGACAACCCTACGGGAGATCGCTATGCCGTCGAGCTTGAAATCATCTCCGTTGAGATGAACATGGACGCCGGGAGCGGCAGTGACGTGTTCCCGCTGATTGAAATACTGAAACCGAACATCGTTGACAAGCAAACCGGCAGACGCATTGACGGAATTGCCGGGAACAATTTTTCGTCCTACCTCCGCGACTACGACTTCAGCGTCGTGCTTCCGGCGCACAACATCGACAGCTCCGAGTTCGGTACTCCCACTGATTTCGGCGACCTGCATGGGAAGCTTTTCAAGCACTTCCTGGGCTCGGATACCTACAAAAAATGGTTCGCCAAACCGCCGGTGATCTGCATCAGCGCCTCAAGCAGCAAGACCTACCACCAGTCTGGCAATCGGCATCCTGTCCTGGGCGCCGAATACCGGCAGAACGAGCTTTCCCCGACCGACCGGTACTTCGAGAAGATGGGTATGCGGGTTCGCTTCTTTATGCCGCCAGACAGCGTCGCGCCGTTGGCTTTCTACTTTGTCGGCGATCTGCTGGGGGACTACACCGACCTCGAGCTCATCGGCACCATCAGCACCATGGAGACGTTTCAGAAAATCTATCGGCCCGAGATCTACAACGCCAATTCCGCAGCAGGAAGTTTCTTTCAACCCAGCCTTAGAAACTTGGACTACTCATTGACCCGCATCGTCTACGACCGAGAGGAACGGGGCCAGCTGGCAGTGAAACAAGGCAAGTTCACGGAGGAAAATTTCATCAAGCCGTACAAGAACGTTCTCGAGGAATGGGCTGCTGATTTCGCGCACTGACCAATCCAACAACATCCAAATCGCATTCATGAAGAATTCTTTGCCTGCCACGCAGCTCCCCTCCAGCTCGGTCTTCCCTGCGTCGAGCCATCCGCGTTCAAACGGTGTCGCGCAGCTTTTTGAATCCTCTGTTGCCGGGAGCCTGCCGAAGCCGGCTTGGCTGGCGGAAACCAACAAACTCTGGCCGCAATGGATGGCCGAAGGCGATGCACTGCGCCAAGCGAAGGCCGACGCCACCTTGCTGTGGATCAAGGCGCAGGAAGACGCGGGTCTGGACATCGTGGGCGACGGCGAGCAATCGCGGCAGCACTTCGTGCACGGCTTCCTCGAACAGGTCGATGGCATCGATTTCGAGCACAAGGTGAAGATGGGCATCCGCGACAACCGCTACGACGCGATGGTGCCGCAGGTCGTCTCCGCGTTGCGCCTCAAAGGCCGCGTGCATGCCTTCGAAGCACAGCTGGCGCGCGCGCATACGAGGAAGAAGCTGAAGTTCACCCTGCCCGGACCGATGACCATCGTCGACACCGTGGCGGACCGTTTCTACGGCGACAAGGTCAAGATGGCTTTCGCGTTTGCCGAACTGCTCAACCAGGAGGCCCTCGCGCTGCAGGCCGACGGTGTTGACATCATTCAATTTGACGAACCCGCCTTCAACGTCTACATGAAGGATGCCGCCGACTGGGGTGTGAAGGCGCTCGAGCGTGCAGCACAAGGCCTCACCTGCACGACGGCAGTGCACATCTGCTACGGCTACGGCATCAAGGCCAACACCGACTGGAAAAGCACGCTGGGCGAGGAATGGCGCCAGTACGAGACAGTGTTCCCTGCGCTGGCTAAAAGCAGCATCGACCAAGTGAGCCTGGAATGCATCCACTCCCACGTGCCCCCCGATCTCATGAAGCTGCTGGCCGGCAAGGACGTGATGGTGGGCGTGATCGATGTGGCCAGCGACGTGGTGGAAACCCCAGAGGAGGTGGCCGACACCATCGGTCGGGCGCTGGAATTCGTGCCCAAGGAGCGCCTATTCCCATGCACGAATTGCGGGCTGGCGCCGATGGGACGGGATGTAGCGTGGCGCAAGCTGCAGGCGCTCGCAGAGGGAACAAGGTTGGCCCGGGAACGGCTGACAATAGCCTGATTGATGCAACTTGTTCACTGACCGTAGTGGGGCCGGAAGCGGGCGTCCGCCGATTTTCGTTAGACGACTGCAGACGCTGCAAAGCAGTCTTCAGCGGTGACCTGCTAAGCCAACACCCGTGGCACATCCGCCCAGCGCGTCGTGTACTCCGGCGTCTTGAGTGACTGCTTCATCCGCCAAACCCGCTGGCCATCGGATTGCCCGGTACTCGCCAGCGAGACGGCACCGCGTCCATACCGGTCATTGAGCCGATCCATCGTGGCCATCAGCGCACTACGGTCCGGTGCTTCCTCATCCAGCGCCAGTTCCCCCTGATGCACGGAGGCATCCTGCAGGTCGAGCAGCATCACGCCCGCCTTCGCGTAGTTGAAGCCAGGCCGGAAGGCAGTCTTGACGGCCTGCGCCGCGGCCTGCACCAGCAAGGCCGTGTCCGC
The DNA here is from genome assembly GCF_979254005.1 of Variovorax sp. AC103. NCBI lineage: Bacteria > Pseudomonadati > Pseudomonadota > Betaproteobacteria > Burkholderiales > Comamonadaceae > Variovorax > Variovorax sp. AC103. The sequence goes on from NZ_CEEDFC010000037.1 coordinate 28,826, forward strand.
AGTAGGTCGTCGCAACGGCACCGTGATCGAACGCGAGTACTGCCTGTCCTGACGCCGGAACGGACTCGTGTGAATGAAGGCCAGCACCTGCACCGCATGGCTGCCCTGCTTTCTCAGCTTCTCGGCCGCACGGCTGGCGAACTGGCTCACCGCTTCGATCAGGTCTTTGAGTTCCGTCACCGGCTGGCCGAAGCTGCGCGTGCAGGCGATCTCCTTCTTGGAAGGCGGCGCATCCTCGAAGCCTACGCAAGCCTGCCCCTGCAGCTCCCGCACCGTGCGCTCCAGCACCACCGACCAACGTCCTCACACCATCGCCGGATCGAGCCGGACCACATCGAGGACGGAGTTCAGACCTGCCTCCTTCAACTGCGCGCCAACTCGCCGACCGATGCCCTAGACCTCGCCGAGGTCGGTGGCGGAGAAGACCGCTTCGAGATCGCTTGCCGGCAAGGCGCTGAAGTTGCAGACGCGCGCCAGTTCCATCGGGTAGCTTCCCGGCTTTCGATCCGCCGTCTTGGCGATGTGGTTCGCGAGCTTGGCAAGGGTCTTGGTGGCGCCGATGCCGATGCCCACCGGAATGCCGATCCACTGCAGGATGCGCTCGCGCACCTTGTGGCTGCGCGCAACCAGGTCGCCGCCCATCGCGCTCAAGTCGATGAACGACTCGTCAATGCTGTAGATCTCCTGCTCGGGGCCGAGGCCCGCGGCAATCGCCATCATCCGGTTGCTCATGTCACCGTAGAGCGTGAAGTTGGCGCTGAGCGCCACCACCCCCGAATCCGGCAGCGACTGCTGGATCAGGTGCCAAGGCGCGCCCATGGCGATGCCCAGCGCCTTGGCCTCGTTGCTGCGCGCGATCGCGCAGCCGTCGTTGTTGCTCAGGACGATGACGGGCCGGCCCAGAAGGCTCGGGCGGAACACGCGCTCGCACGACACGTAGAAGTTGTTGCCGTCGACCAGCGCGTACATGACGGATTTCCCGAGTTCCGAAATCCGAACAGCTACTTCACGAAGCGCTTGATGGCGGCAGTCACGACGCCGCAAATGATGAGCTGCTGCCCTTCCTTGAAGGTGATCTCCGGGAAGGTCGGGTTGGCCGTCGTGAGCTTGATGCGGCCGCTGCGCTTGTAGAGGTACTTCACCGTGAAATCGCCATCGACCTGGGCAACCACGATGTGCCGGTGCACCGGCGTGATGGCCCGGTTCACCACGAGCAGGTCGCCGTCGCCGATGCCGGCCTCGATCATCGACTGACCGCTCACCTTCCAGTAGAAGGTGGCCAGCGGGTGCGTGATGAGCAGATCGTTCAGGTCCTGGCGCTTGACCGCGAAGTCATCGGCCGGGGACGGGAAACCGGCGCGCAGATTGCCTTCGACCACGGGCAGAGGCAGCGCGATGGGCTCGACGCTGGCCCATGAAGCCAATGGCGGAATACTGTACATCCATCCAGTATATGGCTAGCATTCCATCATGAACTCCCCGACCGTCGAAATGAGCGCCGAAACTTGGATCGTCGCCTGCGCCGATCGCCTGCAGCAGCGCTGGCGAATGGTGGAAAAGTCCGAACTCCAGGCCGTGGCCAGCGAGCTGTGGCATGACGATCACCTCCGCGTCCTTGCCCCTGAGGAGGCGGCCAGAGAATGGCTCAAGCAGGTAGCATGCGAGCCATGTGCACCCGGTACATCAGCTCCACCGACCGCGAGACTGAAGGCGTCTGGAAGATCGACCGGCGCAACACCGAGTCGTGGCCGCGCCAGCTTTTTGGACCTGTGTCATTCCCCTGCATCTGCACGGCAGTTCCACTTGGGGACAGGTTCTGAACTGGCGCCAGGAAGTCAAGCCGGACATGCGTGATGCCCTCCTCGTTCGTCTGGCCACGATGAAGGTCAAAGAACCTTGGAAAACTTTCCCGCTTCAGGCGCTGACTGCCACGAGTGATGTGGCAGAGTTCTATGATCTGTTCAGCTAAATTGAGCCAGATGACAGCATTTAGCCCGTCCACCATCCGTCGTCAGGTACCGACTGGTGACTTGAAGTCTGATTCGATTACTTGCGCGACTTGTCGGGTGTACCCACGAACTCTTCCAAGCTTATCTCGCCATCGACAAAGCGTTGCGCATGAGCTTCGTGTTCTGCAGTTATCTTGAAACCTGATAGACCGAGAGAAGCGCGCGCAAAGTCCACTGCATCCTTTCGCTTGAGGCACGCCTCGGCAAAATTGTCAACTTTGGAAGTTGGGCTGTTCGTCATGGGAAACCTTCACATCGAATGTTGCCAAGTTTCATACGATACGCGTTCGTGAGGCAGCTTTGCAGCGGTTGCGGTCGTCCGGGCCGGAGCGCCGAACTTCCGCAATCCGCAGAAGCGGACCTTGCCAGCGCGCGGACTATTTACCCAGCCACCCGATGGCGGTCCCGCTCATAGATGCGCGCAGCCCGCTATTCGAATTTCGTCAAAGTCTTGTCGATGCCTCATACACCCTGACCGCCCTTCGCTTCGCGCGAAGGTTGATTTGGAAGCAATGCCAAGGCGTGCCGATGACGGACGGTACTGATTTCGGAAGTCCGTCATCACTTGATCGAAATCAGACCTTTGCCGCGCCGTTCACCACCAGGTGATGCCCGGAAATCCACTGCGCATCGTCGCTGGCGAGGAACAGCACGGCCCCCTCCACGTCGGCAATCGATCCGATGCGCCCGAACGGAGACAGACTTGCCAATGCCTGGTAGTCGCTTTCCTGAAGCTTGGCGATGACGCCGGCGTCACGCAGTGGTCCGGGAACCACGCCGTTGACCGTGATGTTGCGGTTGCCCAGCTCTTGCGCCAGACATTCGACGTAGAGCCGGCCAGCGGCTTTGCTGCCCGCATAGGCGGTGAAGCCGGCGTTGGGCACGATGGTCGTAGTCGATGAGATCACGATGATCCGTCCACCATCTTGCACGTGACGCGCACTCTCTCTCAGAGTAAAGAACGTGCCGTAGACGTTGGTCTTGGTCACCGATTCGAACATCGCGTTGTCGATCTCCGTGATCGGCGTGTCGATCAACTCTCGCCCCGCGTTCGCGATCACTACATCGATACGGCCGAACCGTGCCAACACCTCGGCAAACATCGCGTTGACTGCTTCAGGGTCGCCGACATCGCCACCAACGGCCATTGCCTGTGCGCCTTCGGCGACGAGTGCTTCCACATTCCGGGCTGCAGATTCCGCGTCGCTGTTGTAGGTCAGCGCCACCGCCGCGCCTTCCCTCGCAAAGCGGCGCGCGAGGCTGAGTCCAAGTCCGCGCGAAGCGCCCGTGACCAGTACCACCTTGTTGGTCATGCGCATGATCAGGCTCCTTCGGCGTTGCGGGCGGTGGAGGACGCATTCGCTTCCCACAACGCCAGTTCCTGCTCGACGCTTGCCATCTTCCGGCGCATCCCGCCCATGGCGTCGGCGCCGAGGGCTGCATGCACGGGAGGATGATCGGCCTCCATCAATTTGATGATGGCCGCTGCACCCTTCTCAGGAACATTGGGCTGCTTGCCCTGCAGGTTGCCGATCGCCCCGCGGAATTTGCCCGCAGGCGTGTTCTCGTAAGCCTCGATCTTGTTCGCAGCGAAAGCCAGCGAGCGCCCCGCGAACTGGGTTTCGAAAATCCCGATGGTCAAGACGGTCACTGCAACGCCAAACGGCGCGAGCTCGGCTGCCAGTGCCTCGCCAAGAATGTCGGTTGCGCCTTTGGCTGCGGAATACACGCCCATGCCCGGGAAACCGATAAATCCACCGATGGCAGAGAACTGGATGACATGCCCAGAGCCCTGCTGGCGCATCGCTGGTGTGACAGCCCGGATCACGTTGAGGCCACCGAAGAAGTTGAGGTCGAAAACCCGGCGAGCCTCAGCGTCCGAGAATTCCTCCACTGCGCCAATGATGCCGGCGCCAGCGCAGTTCGCGACGATGTCGATGCGACCGAACCGGGCCAACACCTGGGCGACACCCGCCTTCACTGCCGCATCATCGGTAACGTCTGCGAGGACACCGAGACCCTGTTTCTCATGCTTGGCGTTGTAGGCGTCGACTTCCGCTTGCTTACGGAAAGTGGCGGCGACCAGGGCCCCTTTTTCCAGAAGTTGATGCGCCAGTTCATGCCCCAAACCCGACGAAGCACCGGTGACCAGAACCACTTTTCCGCTGACTGATTTCATTCTCTTTTCCTTGATTCGAGTCCCGCAAGATGGCGGGAGCCAGCGAGAATCCTAGGATTTCGAACTTCGGCCAACAAGCCGTAATTGTGAGACGCATCGTCCACACAGTTGGATCATGATCGGCCAATTCCATCGATAGGCTTGGCGAGGCTGCGCCAACCCGCTCTGGCTGCAGCGTCAGCTCAATAGCGCCTTCCACCTGAGGCAACTGGATTTACGTGCGCCGTTTAGATCTCAACGATTTCTTCATCTTCGTCAACGTTGTTGATAGAGGAGGATTCACTGCTGCCGGCAATAGTTTGGGAATGCCGAAATCAACCCTAAGCCATCGAATGCAGCAATTGGAGAGTGACCTAGGAGTGCGCCTGCTAAGCCGAACGTCGCGACGGTTTGGCATGACCGAGGCTGGCAGCGAGTTTTACCGCCATGCAGTATCGACATTGCGAGAGGCAGAGTTAGCCGAAATGTCCGTACGAGTTCGGCTGGCCGAGCCTGTGGGAACCATACGCTGCACGGCGGGTTTGGCCACAATGCATTTCGCCATGTCGGGAATGATCGCCGAGTTTCTAACCCGTTATTCGAAGGTGAGCATCGTCGCCCACGCTGCGGACCGCACCGTAGACATCGTCGGGGAAAACTACGATGTGGCAATACGTGCTCATTCCGATCCTTTGCCGGACGCAGACCTGATCCAGAGGACTTTGTCACCAGCACCCTGGTTTCTATTTGCAGGGTCGAATTACGTTGCCGAAAATGGAATCCCGGAGACGCCACTGCAGCTGGGCATGCATTCGTCGGTTTTCTTCGCCCGGGCAAATGCTTCGCACCTTTGGAGATTGCGTCATGCAACGCTTCAATTGGAAGAGGTCGTGATACCCATTGCACCCAGACTGCAAAGCGATGACATGTTGAGCTTGCAGCAGGCAGCCATTCAGGGCCTGGGCATCGTTGCGTTGCCGGGATACATTGCCAGAGCAGCGGTGCTGAGAGGCGAACTGATACGAGTACTGCCCGAGTGGATTGCACGAGATGCGACGATCACTGCCTTGGTTCCGTCTCGCAAGGGATTGTTGCCTTCGGTGCGGGTCTTTTTGGATCATCTCGCTGCAGAATTTCCAAAGATCGTTCTAGCCTAACAAGTCCGTCGTCCCATCCGTTGGACGCATGGTTGCCCACTGGATGGCTTCCCAAACGGCGAGTTGCGCACTAAGTTCTGCTCAGAAAATCAGGGTTTGGGGGCAGAGATGGGTAAGAGTGCTAAGGGCAAAGCGACTGATGCAAATGTAAGCAGACTGGGGCCAGTCGTTGTTGGAGCCATCCGGAACGTCGGGACTGGCTTCACGTCTCTACACTTTGTCGAAGATTCGTTTGACAAAAAAGACGGCGTCATTTCGATGTTGAGTCATTTCGTCATGACGAAATCGACGTTCGCCCCGCATCTTCATAAAGATCTTCGAATCCTCACAATGTTATTTGAGGACTCGCGCGGCAATCTCGTCAATCGGGATACCACCAGAGGCGCCGTTGCTCTTGAGGCAGGGGACGTCTACAGCCTCGCTTCAGGTGCCAGTGTGGTGCACGAACAAACGCCAAGCGATGGAGCATCGATCCATGGATTGCAGATTTTTATTAAATCTTCTTCCAAATCGGTCGGCACACTCGCACATGCGTGCTGCACGCGGAATTCGGAGGTGCCTGTAATAGCAAACACTAGCCACCGAATACGGATTGTGCCATGCACAGATGAACTCGGAAACAACGTCAATTCGAAGAATGATGATGTTGAACTTCTCGATGTCGTCATCTGTGCTGCCGCAACCTATGAGTTCGGGCTAAGGCGTGATCGCAAAGCATGGATCTATGTCGTCTCCGGCCATCTTCAGGTGGTGAGCGCAGAAGACAACCGTGCCCTGGAAGCAGGGCAACTCATAACACTCAGCGCTGGCGCGCAAATGAACGTGGTTTTAGTTCCCGACGTTCTAGCTCACTGCGTAATTCTTTCTGTGAGTCACCCGCCTGGATAAAAAGAACCCGCGCATTGCGTCAGACAACGCTGGGGTCTTGGATCGCAGAAAGTCCAAATCATTGGACACAGGTTCCGGAAAGGCCATCTTGCTGGCCGGTATTGCGCTCCCTAACATGAACCAAGGCCGCTTGTTCTAACGGCTGTTCTTGAGCGCAGACAGGCGCCTGTTTCCGGAGTACCCATGACTTTTGCGATGACGCGCCGCCATTTAATGGCTCAGAGCGCGCTGGCAGCTTTGGCAGGAGGCGGATCGGCTCTTGCCGCCAAATCCGAATCACCCCAAATCACCACCACCACGACTGCGCTCCAAGCCACTCAGCGCTACGACGTCGTGATCGTTGGAGGCGGCTCTGCCGGCGCCGTCCTCGCTGCGCGTCTGAGTGCCGAGGCCCACCGACGCGTTCTACTGCTGGACGCCGGCCCCGATTACGCTCCCGGCCGCTATCCAGATCTACTCAAGAACGCCAACCTCGTCGCTGGCTCTCCGGAGCACGACTGGCACTATCACAGCAGCGATGCGGCCCGGCTGGGGCACGACATCGACATCCCCAGAGGGCGGGTGATTGGCGGCAGCTCGGCAGTGAACGCTGCGGTCGCGATGCGAGCCAGGCCGGCAGACTTTGCGCGCTGGGCCAAGCGAGGCATTGAAGGATGGGCATGGCCAGAAGTGCTGAGTGCCTACCGGGCGATGGAAAACACGGCATGGGGCGACGAGCCTTGGCATGGACGAAGCGGTCCGTTCCCTGTCCGTCAGCGTACCGCCGAGGAGAACACGCCGGCGATGCGCGCGTTCGTGTCGGCTGCTGAAAAGGTCGGGTTGCCACATGTCGCCGACTTCAACGGCGGCCAGCAGCATGGAGTGGGTCCATACCCGCTGAACGTGATCGATGGGGTTCGCATCAACACGGGCATGGCCTACCTGACCGCAGACGTGCGTGCCCGCTCGAATCTGACGATCCGGGGCGGCGCTGAAGTCGATTGCGTGCTGATCGAGAACGGTCGCGCCAACGGCGTGCGGCTGGTTGGGAGAGAAACCATCCTCTCAGGCGAAGTGATTCTGTCTGCCGGCACGCTCGGCAGCCCCGCCATCCTGATGAGATCTGGTGTTGGGCCGACGGATCATTTGAACGAGTTGGGGATCGCGACCCTGGCTGACTTGCCCGTTGGCAAGCGTCTGCAGGAACATCCGTTCTTCTTCAACGTGTACGCGCTCAAGGCGCCGGCTCTTGCGATGACGCCAGCCGCTGGCGCGATTGTCTGGACACGCTCGCAGCAGGCCGCAACGGACGATTTGGATCTGCACATCTCCGGCACGCATCTGATCGATCCGAAGGCAAGTCCGACAGGCGCCGCCATCGTGCTTGCCTGCGCTGTGACCTTGCCGCAATCCAACGGTAGCTTGCGCCTCACCAGTCGCGACCCGCGCGCCGCGCCGCTGATCCGCTACAACTTTTTCGAGCAGGAGACCGACCTGGACCGCATGGTAGAGGCCGTTCAACTGTCACGCGAAATTGGCCGGAGTGCGCCATTCACAGGCTTGGTCGATCACGAAATGACACCGGATGGCACCGTACGCGATGGCAAGACTTTGCGGCAGAACATCGTCGCCAACGTCGCCGGCTACCAACACCCCACGTCGAGCGTCCCGATGGGATTGGAAAGCGACAAAGGCGCGGTGGTCAACGCATCGGGCGCGGTGTTCGGCATCGCAGCGCTGCGCGTCGTCGACGCGTCCATCTTTCCTGACATCCCTTCGGTGGCGACCAACCTCACCACCATCATGCTGGCCGAGCGCATCAGCGCTCATTTGGTCAAGTCGCCTTCTCTGATCTTTAGGAATTCATGACATCTCTCGATGTGAACGGTCGGCTCTATCAAGTCGCAGCCGAGGGGAGCACGCCCTTGCTCTACATCTTGCGCAACGATCTGGGACTGAATGGCCCGAAGTTCGGTTGTGGACTGGGCCAATGCGGCTCCTGTTCCGTTTTCGTCGGCGACAGCGTCGTGCGATCGTGCGTGTACCCGTTGGATACGGTCGGCAAGCAGAAGATCTCGACGGTCGAATCGCTCGCCGATGGCGATCGCCTGCACCCGCTTCAAGCAGCGTTTCGTGACGAACAGGCAGCACAGTGCGGATACTGCACCAGCGGCATGTTGATGGCGGCCAAGGCGTTGCTCGACAGGAAGCCACACCCCACCGAGGCTGACATCAGGGAGTCCCTGGCGTCGACGCTGTGCCGATGTGGCGCACACAACCGTATCGTCCGGGCAGTCCAGCGGGCGGCCAAGGAAATGTCGTCATGAGCACCGCTGTTTCCAGGCGCGGATTTCTTGGCGGCGTCGGTGCCATCGTGGCGACGATCTCGCTCGGTCCGGTGTCCGCTTTCGCGCAGGGCGTCCCCGAGCCCACCGGCAGTCTGAAGTTCAATCGTGCGCTCGACGGATGGATTCGTGTTGACGCGGCTGGCACCATCACGCTGTTCACCGGCAAGGTCGAGTTGGGTCAGGGCATCCTCACAGCGCTCGCTCAGATCGCTGCTGAGGAACTTGATGTGAGCTTTGACGTCATGCGCGTCGTTTCAGCTGACACCACCCGCAGCCCGGACGAGGGGTACACCTACGGCAGCCAGTCCGTCGAACAGAGCGGAGCGGCCATCCGAGTGGCCGCTGCACAAGCGCGACACAGGTTGATGATGGCGGCTGCTTCGCGGCTGGATGCCAGGCTCGAGGATTTGACGGTCGCTGCAGGCGTGGTGACCGGGCTCAATGGCAGGCAACTGACCTACTGGGAGCTGGCCGCCGGAAAGGCCGATCTCCTGGCCATCCAGGTCTCCGCGGACGTTGCCCTCAAGCCTGCGGAGCTCTACAAAATCGTTGGTCAATCGGTGCAGCGGATCGACCTGTTGCCCAAGCTGACAGGCGGGCAAGCATTCATCCAAGACCTTCGCTTGCCGGGCATGCTCTTTGGGCGCGTTGTCCGGCCCCGACGCTATCGGGCGAAGCTTCTGCGGATCGACGAGTCGGCTGTTCGCAAAATGCCCGGGGTCGTGGCGGTCGTTCGCGAAGGCTCCTTTCTTGGGGTGGTGGCTCGAAGAGAGGAGCAAGCCATCGCCGCTCGGGATGCCCTGGCAAAAGCGGCAATCTGGGATCAGAGCGGCCCCGCGCTTCCGAACGATCAGCAGCTTGTCCCGGCTCTGAAATCCTGGCCAGAAGAGGTGAGTGTTGTCGGTGAAAAGGGGCAAGCGACGGCTGCTCCAACCGGACGACGTATTAAGTCGACGTTCAGCCGTCCCTACCTGTCGCAGGGCTCACTTGCACCTTCATGTGGGGTTGCATGGCTGCGGGAGGGGCACCTGACGGTGTGGTCGCACACACAAGGGGCGTTTCCGCTGCGAGGCGACATCGCCAAGGCGCTCGGCATGCCGGTCACCTCGGTCGACACCATTCACACACCGAGTGCGGGCTGCTACGGCCAGAACGGCGCCGACGACGCGGCCTTCGACGCCGCGCTGCTCGCGCGCGCAGTCGACGGCCATCCGGTCAAAGTTCAATGGATGCGCGAGGACGAGTTCTCATGCCCGCCCTTCGGGCCTGCCATGGCAACGGAACTGCAGGCGACGCTGTCCGACGATGGGCGAATCGTGGATTGGGTCCATGAGGTCTGGAGCAACTCGCATGCGATGCGTCCTGGCCAGCCGGGGGGGATCAATCTGCTCGCTGCGTGGCAGATGGAAAAGGGGGCGATGCCGTCGCCGCCTCTTCGCATCGCGCAACCCTATGGCGATGGGGATCGAAACGCTGTCCCTCTCTACGCGTTCGAGCGCTTCAAATCGGTCAACCATCTTCTGATGGCAACACCGATCCGCAACGGTTCGCTCCGGACCTTGGGCACCCACCTGAACGTGTTCTCCATCGAGAGCTTTGTCGACGAGCTGGCGCTTGCGGCGGGGGCCGATGCCGCTGAATTTCGGCTGCGGCACCTCGGAGACTCGCGGGCGCGAGCGGTGATTCAGGCCGCGATCGAGAAGGCGGGCTGGTCAAAGGAATCAAAGCTGTCCAAGAAGAACGGCGTAGGACGCGGCGTGGCATTCGCCCGGTACAAGAACATCGGCGCGTACGCCGCCGTGGTCGCCGATGTGGTTGTCGACGCTGTCAGCGGAGACATTCGTGTTGACCGGCTGTTCATCGCTGCGGATGTGGGACTGATCATCAACCCGGATGGGCTGACCAGCCAGATCGAGGGCGGCGCCATTCAGGCAATGGGATGGACCTTGAAGGAGGCCGTCCGTTTCGACGATCACGAAATACTGACGCGCGACTGGTCCACTTACCAGGTCATGCGCTTCCCTGACATTCCGAAGATCGAGGTTGTACTGCTCGACCGTCCCGAACTGCCCAGCGTGGGTGGTGGCGAAGCGTCCTCCGGACCAACCGCTGCGGCCATCGCCAATGCGTTCACCAACGCAACCGGTCTGCGGATCCGAGACCTGCCAATGAACCCCGACATGGTCAAAGCGGCCTTCGCGAAAGCTCGCCTGCCCGCAGGCTGAGCTGTTTCGAACCCACCTCCACATTTGTAGAACCTGTACCTAATGCTTCATCTTCGCTTAAACCTTCTCGCCCGATCGCTCGTGGCCCTGCTCTTCATCGTGGCCGGAGTTCGAAAAGTCCTGCACTACGACTTCGTTCTTGGTTACTTCGGAAGTCTTGGACTTCCGATGCCACAGATTGTCTTGCCTGCAACGATTACCCTTGAACTTGTCTGCGGGGTTTCCTTGATCATGGGCTGGAAGCTGCGTTGGGTCATACCAGTCCTTGGCCTCTTCTGTTTGGGAACCGCGGTCATTGCGCATGACTTCTGGAACGCCGGAGCTGCACAGTACGACGCGCAGCTGAACAACTTTCTGAAGAACTTGGCGATTGCAGGCGGCTTTCTAACGCTTGCGGTATGGACGAATGAGAAGGAACCTAATTCCGTGTGGTGGCCTGAGGAGGCCTTAATCCGCGCTTCCAGTTGCTGAAGTTTCGGCCGCCGAAATCTGCGGGCTGCGCAGGGTGTTCACGCCTACCAGCTATGCGTAGCTTCGTCCTCATGCTCTGCAAGAGCTTTGTTGAACGTCGTCCTTGTTCATGGCGGCAAAGTTCCCTTTAGCCGACGTTCGCCGGCCGCAGACAAGCGGCAGCAATCAGTCTAAAGCGGGTGACCAAACGCCGCGCCAAACCGTAATGCGGCATCTTCGTAAAACGAAGAAAACGTTAGTTGCAGATGAAGTTGGGGCGTCAGCAGAAGCAGCTGAAGCTCAGTCCGAAACGTTGATCTAGAGCAAATTTACGAGTTCTTGTCCGAAAATTATTGGTAGCAATTCGGTCGAAATCTACGTAAGTCGTTGTTGCACATAGAATTTACGAGATTCTGACCGCTCACTATGTCGCCAGCAGCAACCAGCGAACTGGTCGGCGTTGCCTCCCGCCCCCCGGTGAATTGGCTGAGGGGCTGAGCGTCCATCGTTGCACCGACTATGCCGGCGCC
>NZ_CEEDFC010000038.1:0-37322 GCF_979254005.1 Variovorax sp. AC103
TGGGGTCGCCTTTTCTTTGCTTACTTTCTTTTGGCGAAGCAAAAGAAAGTAAGTCGCCCGCCGGGGCGAGTCCCGGCTCCGAGAAAAAAACCAGGCAGCAAGAGAAACGATTCAAACCGCTTCCTCCTCAACCACACGCCGAGTGTTCCCCCCACCCAGCCGATCAAACGCCAGATAGATAACAGGCGTAGTGAACAAGGTAAGCAGCTGGCTGACGATCAGCCCCCCGAAAATCGCCAACCCCAGCGGCCGACGCAACTCCGCCCCATCCCCAAAACTCAGCATCAGCGGCACCGCAGCAAACAAGGCCGCGAGCGTCGTCATCAAGATGGGCCGAAAGCGCAGCAACGCCGCCTGGTGAATGGCCTCCCGCGCCGACTTCCCCTGGTTGCGCTCCGCATCGATCGCAAAGTCGATCATCATGATCGCGTTCTTCTTCACGATGCCGATCAGCAAGATGATGCCGATGATCCCGATCACCCCCAGGTCGTTGCCGGTGATCATCAGCGCCAGCAAGGCGCCCACGCCCGCCGAAGGCAGCGTCGACAGGATGGTCAGCGGATGCACATAGCTCTCGTACAGCACCCCCAGCACGATGTACACGCACACCACCGCCGCCAGAATCAGCCACAGCTGGTTGGACAGCGACTTTTCATAAGCGCCTGAAGCCCCGAGGAAGGTCATCGTCACGCTGCTCGGCAACCCGATTTCCTTTGCGGCGGCACGGATCGCATCGACGGAAGACCCGAGCGAAACGCCGGGCGCGGTGTCGAAGTTCAGCGTGCTCGCCGGGTACTGCGCCACGTGCGTGATCTGCAGCGGCGCCTGCTGCTCGGAGATCTCGGCAAAGGCCGACAGCGGCGTGGCGGTGCCCGAGCCGGCGATCAGGTTCAGCTGGCCCAGCGTCTGCGGCGTGTTCACCAGGCCGGGCTGCGCCTCGAGAATCACCCGGTACTGGTTGGTCTCGGTGAAGATCGTCGAGACGATGCGCTGGCCGAAGGCGCTGTACAGCGCATCGTCCACCGTGCTCGCGGTGATGGACAGGCGCGCTGCCGTGTCGCGGTTCACGTTCACGAACGCGGCCAGCCCTTGCGCGCCGGCGTCGCTGCTCACGTTGCGCACCTTGCTCGAGTCCTGCAGCTTGGCCACGAGCTTCTTCATCCACTCGGTGATGACCGCGCTGTCCACGCCTTCGAGCGACACGCGGTACTCGGTGGGGCCGGTCTCGGCGTCGATGGTCAGGTCTTGCGTGGGCTGCAGGTAGAGCGTGACGCCGGCCACCTGGTGCACCCGCTCGCGCAGGCGGTCCATCACCTCCTGCTGGTTGCCGTGGCTTTTCTTCAGGTTGATGAGCATGCTGCCGGTGTGCAGCATGGTGTTGTTGGCCGCGTCCACGCCCACGAAGGAGCTGAGGTTCTCGACGTCGGGGTCTTCGAGCACGGCACGCGCGGCCTGCTGCTGCAGCTGCGCCATGCGGTCGAAGGACACGTCCTGCGCGGCCTGGATGCGGCCTTGCAGCTGGCCGGTGTCCTGCGTGGGGAACAGGCCCTTGGGAATCGTGAGGTACAGCACCACGGTCAGCACCATGGTGAGCAGCGCCACCAGCAGCGTGAGCGGCTGGTGCGCAATCACCCAGTGCAGCGAACGGTCGTAGCGCACCATCACGCCGTCGAAGAACCGCTGGGCGCGCGCGCCGAAGCCGTTGCCGGCCGGGTCTTTCTTGGGCTCGTGCCTGAGCCAGCGCGCCGACATCATCGGCACCAGCGTGAGCGACACCACGGCCGAGATCAGGATGGTGATGGCCAGCGTCACCGCGAACTCGCGGAACAGGCGCCCCACCACGTCGCCCATGAACAGCAGCGGAATCAGCACCGCAATGAGCGACACGGTCAGCGAGATGATGGTGAAGCCGATCTGCGTGGCGCCCTTGAAGGCGGCCTGCAAGGGCTTCTCGCCCTCCTCGATGTAGCGCGCGATGTTCTCGATCATGACGATCGCGTCGTCCACCACGAAGCCGGTGGCGATGGTCAGCGCCATCAGGCTCAGGTTGTTCAGGCTGTAGCCCAGCAGGTACATCAGCCCGAAGGTGCCGATGAGCGAGATGGGCACCGCGATGCTGGCGATGACGGTGGCGCGCAGGCTGCCCAGGAAGGCGAAGATCACCAGCACCACCAGCACCACGGCCAGCACGAGCTCCATCTCGACGTGCTCCACCGAGGAGCGGATGCCGGCGGTGCGGTCGCTCAGCACCTCGATCTTCAGGCCGGCCGGAAAGCCGGCCTGCAGCTCGGGCAGCTGGGCCTTGATGGCATTGACCGTGGCGATCACGTTGGCGCCCGGCTGGCGCTGCACGTTCAGGATGATGGCGGGCGTGAGCTTGCCCTCGCCGCCGTCCGCCGCCTTGGTGCCGGCCCAGGCGCCCAGCTGCGTGTTCTCGGCGCTGTTGACCACCTGCGCCACGTCGATCATGCGGATCGGCGCGCCGTTCTTGTAGCTGACGATGAGGTTTTTGTAGTCGTCGACCGTGAGCAGCTGGTCGTTCGAGTTGATGGTGTAGGCCCGCTTGGGGCCGTCGAAGCTGCCCTTGGCGCCGTTGGAGTTGGCCGCGCTGATGGCCGTGCGCAGCGTGTCCAGCCCGATGCCGTTGGCGGCCAGCGCCTGCGTGTTGGCCTGGATGCGCACCGCCGGGCGCTGCCCGCCGCTGAGCGACACCAGCCCCACGCCGGAGACCTGGCTGATCTTCTGCGCGAGCCGCGTGTTGACGAGGTTCTGCACCTCGGTGAGCGGCAGCGTGTCCGAGGTGATGGCCAGCGTGAGCACCGGCGCGTCGGCCGGGTTCACCTTGGCGTACACGGGCGGCGCCGGCAGGTCGGCCGGCAGCAGCGAGCCGCCGGCGTTGATGGCGGCCTGCACCTCCTGCTCGGCCACGTCCAGCGTCTGGCCCAGCGAGAACTGCAGCGTGATGATCGACACGCCCGCCGCGCTGGTCGAGCTCATGCGGTCGAGCCCCGACATCTGGCCGAACTGGCGTTCCAACGGCGCGGTGACGGTGTTGCTCATGACCTCGGGGCTGCCCCCGGGGTAGAGCGTCTGCACCTGGATGGTCGGGTAGTCGACCTGCGGCAGGGCCGACAGCGGCAGGAAGCGGAACGCCACCAGGCCGGCCAGCACGATGGCGACCATCAGCAGCGAGGTCGCCACCGGGCGAAGAATGAACGGGCGTGAGGGACTCATCGGGCGCGGCGCTTGCTGTCGTTCTGGGGGACTGAGGGGCCTGGCGGCATCAGCGGATCGCGCCGCCCTGCGGCTGCGGCGGGCTGCCCGGCGTCAGGTTGGGCGCGGCCGGCGGCACCGACGTGGCGGGCGGCGAGGTGGGCGATTCGGCCGGCGGCGCGCTGCGCGCACCCCCCGCACCGGCACCGCCTTCGCGGCGGCCGCTGCCGCGTTCGCCGCCGCGCTCACCTCGCTCGCCCCGGGCGCCACGCCGCGCGCCCGAAGCCGCACCGGACGCCGGCACCGCCGGCCGGTCGACCGCGGTCTGCACGCGCGCGCCGTCCTTCAACCGGTCGCCGCCTTCGGTCACCACCTGCTCGCCGGCCTTCAGGCCCGACATGAGCGCCACGTTGTCCACGCTCGATTCGCCGCGCGTCACCGGACGCTGCGACACCGTGCTGTCGTCGTTCAGCACGTACACGTAGTCGCCGTTGGGGCCGTGGCGCAGCGCCGTCACGGGCACCACCACCGCGCTGCTCACGGTGCGCAGCAGCAGACGCAGGTTGACGAACTGGTTGGGGAACAGTGCGTTGTCGGTGTTGGCGAAGCGGGCCTTGGCCTTGACGGTGCCGGTGGCGGTGTCGACCAGGTTGTCGAGCGTGGCGAAGGTGCCGTTGGCCAGCCGGCGCGTGCGGGTGCGGTCGAAGGCGGTGGCGTCGAGCTTGGCGCCCTGGGCCAGGCGCTCCTGCACCTCGGGCACGCGGTCTTGCGGAATGGAAAACTCCACGTCGATGGGCGCGATCTGCGTGATGGTCGCCACGCCGTTGGTGGTGCCGGTCGAGATGTAGTTGCCCGCATCCACCGGCCGCAGGCCGATGCGACCGCTCACGGGGGCCGTGATGCGGCTCCAGCTGAGGTTGAGCTTGGCGGTGTTCTCGTTGGCACGGTCGATCGCCACGGTGCCTTCCAGCTGCTTGACCAGCGCAGCCTGGGTGTCGACGTCCTGGCGGGCGATGGAGTCCTGCCCCAGCAGCGTCTGGTAGCGCTGCAACGTGACGCGCGCCGCGGCCATCTGCGCCTCGTCGCGCTGCCGCGCGCCGGAGGCCTGCGCCAGCGCGTTCTGGAACGGCTGCGGGTCGATGGTGGCGAGCACGTCGCCCTTCTTGACCATCTGCCCTTCCTGGAACAGCACGGCCGTGAGCACCCCCGACACCTGCGGCTGCACGATCACGTTGGCCAGCGGGGTCACCGTGCCCAGTGCCTCGAGCTGCACCGGAATGTCCGACTGCTTGGCCGTGGCGATGCCGACCGTGCTGGAGGCCGCGCCCCCGCCGCCCCTTCCACCGGGGCCACCGGGGCCGCCCGGCCCGCCCTGGCGGGGGCCGCCCCCCGGTCCCGCACCGGGGCCGGCGACGGGCGTCTTCGAGCGCTGGATCAGATACCAGGCGCCGCCGCCCAGCGCCGCGAGCAGCAGCAGGGTCAGCAGGCCTCCCACCCAACGGCGCCTGCGCACCGGTGGGTGTGTGGGCGACACGTTGGCGGGCAGGGGCTCGGGTTGTTTTTCTTGTTCCATGGACGTTGCGTGCGGAGAAGACGGAGGTGCGGACCGGGTAGTACACGCGGAATGGTAGTCGCGCTCTTTGCTGGGCCGTAAAGCGACGGTAAAGCTGCCACATGTTGCCCCCCATTCGCGACGCCTGGCTGCGGTTCGCGCCGCTGTCGGGCATTCCGTCGCACGCCGGTGGCACGGGCGCCCGGGCGCCGGCACAGTCCGCCCATCGATTCCCCTCCCGTCCTTCTTCCAGATTCCTTCAACTTTCAACGGAGCGCCACCATGCTGATGCAAGTCATCCTCCATACCCCGAAGTGGGTGTTCGCCGTGTTCTTCCTGCTGCTGTGGCTCGGCGCCAAGCAACTTCTTGCCAACGACGTGAGCCTGAGCCGGGTCACGCTGATGCCCGTGGCCATGGGCGGCCTGTCGGTGTACGGCGTGATCTCGGTCTTCGGCGATGCCTTCGGCCCGCTGCTGGGCTGGGCGGCCGCGGCCGTGGTGATGCTGGCGCTGGTGCTGCAGCGCCCGCTGCCCGCCACCACCCGCTACGACGCCGCCGAGCGCCGGTTCCACGTGGCCGGCAGCCCGGTGCCCCTGATGCTGATGATGGGCATCTTCGCGACCAAGTACGTGGTGGGCGCCACCCTGGCCATGCACCCGGAGCTGCGCCAGCAAGCCCTTCTCGGCCTCGTGGTGCCGGTGATCTACGGCGCGTTCAGCGGTGTCTTCGTGGCCCGTGCCGTGCGCCTGTGGAAGCTGGCCATCCGTACCGACGCCATGGCGGCGAACGTGCGTCCGGCCTAAAGTCCTGCCTGGAATTTCCGCCCGGCCCCACCGCTTCCAGGAACCGCACCATGAACGCGCTCTTGCTGATCCTCAAGATATCCGTCACGGTGGTGCTCGCCGCGTCCATCGCCGAGGCGCTGGTGCTGTCCTTTCGCCATGGCTGGCGCAGCTACGACTGGAAGGCCTCGGCCCTCTCGGTGGTCGACTTCCTGGTGCGCGAATACCCGCTGCGCTGGCTGCTGCCGCTGGCCTTCTGGACCGGCGCGATGGACTGGTTCTACGCCCACCGCCTGTTCACCCTGCCGATGGACCACTGGAGCGGCTGGGCCGCGTGCTTCATCGGCCAGGAGTTCTGCTACTACTGGTACCACCGCGCGGCGCACCGGGTGCGCTGGTTCTGGTGCACCCACGCCATCCACCATTCGCCGAACCAGCTGAACCTGTCGGCCGCCTACCGCTTCGGCTGGACCGGCCGCCTCACCGGCACGCTGGCCTTCTTCATGCTGGCGCCGTTGCTGGGCATGCCGCCGCGGGTCGTGTTGCTCATGTTCACGCTGAACCTGCTGTACCAGTTCTGGATCCACGCCGCCTGGATACCGCGCCTGGGGCCGCTCGAATGGGTGCTGAACACCCCTTCGGCCCACCGCGTGCACCACGCCTCGAACCTGGAATACCTGGACGGCAACTACGGCGGCGTACTGATCGTGTTCGACCGCCTGTTCGGCACCTACATTCCCGAGCGCGCCGACCTGCCCTGCCGCTACGGGCTGGTGAACCCGATCACCTCGTACAACCTGCTCGAGATCGAATTCACCCAGTGGCGCGCGCTGCTGCGCGACCTGGTCTCGGCCCGCTCGGTGCGCGCCTTCGTCGGCTACCTCGTGAAGCCGCCGGGGTGGAAGCCCGACGGTCCGGGCGACACCACCGAAGAGCTGCGGCAACGCGCGGCGCTTCAGGCCGCACCGTCACACTCGGTGCCCGCGCCCGACTTCGTTCCCGTGCAGTACAACAAGGAGTTGTCATGATCCACACCGCTTCGAACCCCTCCCTTTCCGACGTCGAACGCCTTGCCCGCCGCCGCGCCGGCGCCAAGATGGGCTGGTACATCCATGCCTTCGTCTATGTGCTGGTCAACCTCGGGCTGGTCGGCCTGTCGGCCGCCAGGGGCCACACCTGGGCGATCTACCCGCTCATGGGCTGGGGCCTGGGCCTGCTGGTCCATGGCGCCGTGGTCTGGTTCGTGGCGCCGGGCGGCGGCTTCTACGACCGCCTGGTGGAGCGCGAGCGCCGCGCGCTGGGCGCCCGGGACCGCGGATGAGCGTGGCGCCGTCCCCAGCGGACGCAGGGGTCTCCAGGTTCGGATCCGAAAACCTGCGGGACATGCTGCGGCATGGCCTGATCACCGCGGTCTTCTGCTGCCTGATCGCCAGCGCGCTGACCCTCACCGACGGCGGTGGCTGGGCACCGCACCTTGTCTATTCGCTGTCGATCGGCACCATCAGCTGGCTGTTCATCGACACCAGCCGGCTGCTGATCACCGGGCACCGCGACAACACCTGGCCGCGCGGCCCCTGGGGCTACCTGCTGGTGGCCATGGGCGTGACCGTCGGCTTCCTGGGCGGCAACTTCATCGGCGACGCCTGGACCGGCGCGCCGACCTTCGACTTCCTGGACCTGGCGGGGCACAAGCTGGCGACCGGGGTCATCATCACCATCGCCGCGACGACCGGCATGTGCTTCTTCTTCTACAGCCTGGGCAAGAGCAAGCACCTGCAAGGCCAGGTCGACCTGGCCCAGCGCGCCGCCACCGAGGCGCGGCTGAAGCTGCTCGAAACCCAGCTGGAGCCGCACATGCTGTTCAACACGCTGGCCAACTTGCGCGTGCTGATCACCGTCGATCCGCCGCGCGCCGTGGCCATGCTCGACCGCCTCAACAGCTACCTGCGCATGACGCTGAGCGGTTCGCGCGCGCTGTCTCACCCGCTGTCGGCGGAGTTCGACCGGCTGGGCGACTACCTCGAACTGATGTCGGTGCGCATGGGCGAGCGCCTGCGCTACACGCTGGAACTGCCCGACGATCTGCGCGACACGCCCGTGCCGCCCTTGCTGCTGCAGCCCCTGGTGGAAAACGCCATCCGCCACGGGCTGGAGCCCCAGGTGGAAGGCGGCAGCATCGAGGTGCGCGCGCGCCGGGAGGCCGACCGGCTGGTGATCGAGGTGAGCGACACCGGTGTCGGGCTCGACGCGGCCGCGCCCTCCGAGGGCAGCGGTTTCGGGCTGGAGCAAGTGCGCGAACGGCTGGCCACGGTGTACGGCAATGGCGCCCGGCTGAACCTGGCGCCCGCGCCGGACGGCGGCACGTGCGCGGCACTGAGCTTTCCGCGGCCGAACTGACAACCGGACAACCTGACCACAGCAAAGATGCAACCCACCGCCCTCATCGCAGAAGACGAACCCCTGCTTGCCCAGGCCCTCAAGTCCGAGCTGGCAGCGGCCTGGCCCGAACTGCAGGTCGTGGCGATCGCAGGCGATGGCCGCAGCGCCGTGCGCGAGGCGCTGCGCCTGCTGCCGCAGGTGCTGTTCTTCGACATCCGCATGCCCGGCCTCGACGGCCTGGGCGCCGCCGCCGAACTGGCCGACTGCTGGCCCGTTGACGAGGCGCCGATGCCGCAGCTGGTGTTCGTCACGGCCTACGACGAGTACGCCGCCCGGGCCTTCGAGGCCCAGGCCATCGACTATGTGCTCAAGCCCGTGCAACCCGAGCGGCTGCGCAAGACGGTCGGCCGGCTCCGGCAGGCGCTGGCCGCGCGGCAGCCTGCGGCCCCACCCGCCGCGGCCGACGACGCGCTGGAACGCACGCTCGCGCAGTGGCGCCAGGTGCTGAGCGCCGCTGGCACCGCGTCAGCCACGGCGCCCCCCGCCCCGCTGCGCATCATTGCCGCCAGCGACGCCGGGGGCAGCACGGTGCGCATGGTGCCCATCGACGAGGTGCTGTACTTCGAGGCCGCCGACAAATATTTGCGCGTGCTGACGGCTTCGCACGAATACCTGATCCGCACGCCGCTCAAGCAGTTGCTGACCCAGCTTGATGACTCCACCTTCTGGCAGGTGCACCGGGCGGTGGTGGTGCGCAGCGCGGCCATCGAGTCGGTGCACCGCGACGAGGCCGGCAAGATGCACCTGATGTTGCGCGGGCGGGCCGAGAAGATTCCGGTCAGCCGGCTCTACGCCCATCTGTTTCGCGCCATGTGAAATTCGAGCGGGCGCGCCCAAACAAAAAGCCGGCCCTTGCGGAGCCGGCTTTTTCATTCAGTCACGAATGGTGTGGCAATTTAGCGCCAGTGGCCATGGCCGCGGTAGTAGCCGCGACCACCGTAACGCGGTCCGTAATAGGCCGGCGGGCCGTAGTAGACCGGGGCCGGACGGTAGTACACGGGCGCCGGCGGCTGGTAATACACCGGCGGCGGCGGTGCGTAGTACACCGGGGCGGGCGGGTAGTACGCCGGTGCCGGCGGATAGTAGGCCGGAGCGCCCACGCCCACCGCCACGCCGGGAAGGCCGACACCGACCGACCAGCTCACGTCCCCGCGGGCGCTGGCCGAAGTGGCTGCAAACAATGCACCGGCTGCCACCACACCTGCGGCGGCCCATTTGAAGAAAGTAGAACGTGTGAGGCTCATGATGTTGGACTCCTTGAATCAGTGGGCCGGGTTCGGGTATGAACCGCCCATGTGTGTATTGAACGCGGCAATTGCAAAGCGGGTGCACCGGGCAATGTGAAGAACGTTGCCAAAGGTAACCCCTAAGAGGCGCCCTCTAGAATGGCCCGATGACCTCCCCGACCGACAAAAACGGCGCCAAAACGACCGCTGCACCGAGCAATTTCCTGCGCCACGTGATCGAGAACGACCTCGAACAGGGCGCCTACGCGGGCCGCAAGTGGGGCGGATCGCCCGGCAGCGCCTCCCACCATGCCCAGGGCATGGCCGACCCGGCCAAGGTGCGCATGCGCTTCCCGCCCGAGCCCAACGGCTACCTGCACATCGGCCACGCCAAGAGCATCTGGCTGAACTTCGAACTGGCCAAGGAATACGGCGGCGTGTGCCACCTGCGCTTCGACGACACCAACCCCGAGAAGGAAGACCAGGAGTACGTCGATTCCATCCGCGACGCCGTGAAGTGGCTCGGCTACGAGACCTACCTGGCCGACCGTCCCAGCGCGCCCGGCACGATGCAGCCGCACGAGTACTTCGCAAGCAACTACTTCGACTTCATGTACGAGGCGGCCGAGTACCTCATCGGCGCCGGCCTGGCCTACGTGGACGAGCAGACCCCTGAAGAAATGCGCGTGAACCGCGGCGACTTCGGCAAGGCCGGCACCGACAGCCCCTTCCGCAGCCGCAGCGTCGAAGACAACCTTGCGCGCTTCCGCGAAATGCGCGACGGCAAGCTCGACGACGGCGCCGCCATCCTGCGCGCCAAGATCGACATGGCGAGCCCCAACATCAACATGCGCGACCCGGCGCTCTACCGCATTCGCCGGGCCACGCACCACAACACGGGCGACAAGTGGTGCATCTACCCGATGTACACCTACGCGCATCCGATCGAAGACGCGCTGGAGCAGATCACCCATTCCATCTGCACGCTCGAGTTCGAAGACCAGCGCCCCTTTTACGACTGGCTGCTCGACCGCCTTGCCGAAGGCGGCCTCATCGCCAGTCCGCATCCGCGCCAATACGAATTTGCGCGCCTGAACGTCACGCACGTGATGACCAGCAAGCGCAAGCTGCGCCAGCTGGTCGAAGAAAAGCACGTCGACGGCTGGGACGACCCCCGCATGCCCACCATTGCGGGCCTGCGCCGCCGCGGCTACACGCCCGAGGCGCTGCGGCTGTTCTGCGAACGCAGCGGCACCACCAAGTCGGGCGGCTGGATCGACTACGCCAGCCTCGAAGCCGCGCTGCGCGACACCCTCGACCCCATCGCGCCACGCGCCATGGCCGTGCTCGACCCGGTCAAGCTGGTCATCACCAACTGGGGCGAGCTGATGGGCGGCGACGATGTGCTCGACGACTGCTCCGCCCCCGTGCATCCGCACCACCCCGAGATGGGCAAGCGCGAGTTCAAGCTCGGGCGCGAGGTGTGGATCGAAAGCACTGACTACGAAGACGTGCAGCCCAAGGGCTTCTTCCGCCTGTTCCCGGGCAACAAGGTGCGGCTGAAGTACGGCCACGTCATCGAGTGCACCGGTGCCACGCGCGACGCGAGCGGCAAGCTCGTCGAAGTGCAGGCCACGCTGGTGCCCGACACGAAGAGCGGCACGCCCGGCGCGGATGCGATCAAGGTGAAGGGCAACATCACCTGGGTGGCGGCTGCGGATGCGGTGCAGGCCGAGGTGCGTCTGTACGAGCGGCTGTTCTCGGAAGCGAACCCGGGCAGCGGCGAGTTGCTGGAAGAGCTGAACAAGGCGAGCCTGGAGGTGTGCGTGGCGTTCGTGGAGCCTTCGCTCGCGACGGCGGCGCCTGGCGTCGGGGTTCAGTTCGAGCGGCACGGGTACTTCGTGCCGGATTCGAAAGCCAATGCGGATGGCAAGCTGGTGTTCAACCGTGCGGCTGGCATGCGGGACAGCTGGGGCAAGTAAGCCCGTTCGTCCCCTTCCGCCGAAGCCGGGGCCGCAATGGCTCCGGCTTTTTCTTTTTCAGCCGTGCGTTACTCCGGCCGCTTGTAGACCACGCCCAGCACCGCGCTGTTCTCGTCGGTGGTGCACACCGCCGAGCGGCCCTGCGGCCCGACCTTCAGGTTGATCGTGTAGACGCCGTCGCGCGGCGTGGAGCCGCTGTCCACGGCGATGCTGCCTGCGGGCACCCGCAGTTCGCGCGCGGCCGCGGCCACGCAGTTCTTGACGCTCGCCTCGGGCGCGCCGCCGACGCGAATGGAGGTGCTGTTGCAGGCGGCGAGCAGGAGCGTTGCGCTTGCCATGCTTGTGAGTTGGATGAGGCTTCGCATCGTCATTTGGATTTCCTGGTGTTTGGCCGGATGGAAAGAAATTAATGCGCTCAAAGGCACGCTGCGGTGCAGGACAGTCCCCCTCCAACATGTGGCCCGCTACCGATTTCTGACGCGCTTCGGCTGACTACGTCAGTAGCCTTTTGATAAGCCGTTGATTTCAAAATATTTTCCGCATGAAAGTCAATTCATCGGATCTACACGGAAAAACATTGGCTTCTCGTCGCTCGACGCCCACAGGAACCGTCTGGCAACTGGTGCGAGACTACGTGCCGCAGTTGGCCGATGCGCCACGCGACGCCACCCGCCCATGAATTTGCCCACCTCTTCTTCCCGCCTGATCCGCTTCAACAAACCCTACGGCGTCCTCAGCCAGTTCACGCCCGAGGGCCGCTGGCGCGGGCTGAAGGACTTCATCGACCTGCCCGGTGTGTACGTTGCCGGCCGGCTCGATGCCGACAGCGAGGGCCTGCTGCTGCTCACCGACGACGGCAAGCTGCAGGCGCGCATTTCCGATCCGCGCTTCAAGATGGAGAAGACCTACTGGGTGCAGGTGGAAGGCGTGCCGACCGAAGAGGCCCTTGCGGCCTTGCGCAGCGGCGTGCAGCTCAACGACGGGCCCACGCGCCCGGCCAGGGCGCGCCTGCTCGACCCACCGCCCGAGGTGTGGCAGCGCGAGCCCCCCATCCGCGAGCGCAAAAGCATTCCCACCGCGTGGCTGGAGCTGGCGATCAGCGAAGGCCGCAACCGCCAGGTGCGGCGCATGACCGCGGCCGTCGGTCTGCCGACGCTGCGCCTGATCCGCGCCGCCATCGGGCCTTACACGCTCGACGGACTGGCGCCCGGCACCTGGCTGGAACAACCCGGCGGCTGAGCCGTCGCACAACCCTTCATCCGAATCTTTTCCATGCACATCAAGCTCCCTTTCCCCGACCTTTCTTGCAGCGTCTTGAACCGCCGCGGCGCCGTGCTTGGCACCCTCGGCCTGCTTGCGCTGCCCGCAATGCACGCCAACGCCGCGGCCTCGGCCAACACCAAAACCACCAAAGCGAAGAAACAGCCGGCGCCCGACGTCTGGCCGCACGCCTCCCTCGTGCCGGGCGGCGTTGCCCGCCTCTCGCTCGGCCCCGCTGCCACGCGCCCCAAGGCCTTCGCCGGCGACGTGCCGTTGCTGGTGCTCGGCGACCCGATCGAATGGACCGCGCTGGTCGGCATTCCGCTGGCGGCCGAACCTGGCGAGGCGAGCATCACGGTGCGTGCCGAAGGCAAGCCCGAACGCCAGGTTGGCTACACCGTCGCCCCGAAGCAATACCGCGAACAGCGCCTGACGGTGGCGCCGCGCACGGTCGACCTGTCGCCCGAGGACGAGGCCCGCTACGTGAAGGAGCGCGACCACCTCACCGGCGTGATGGCCACGCTCACCGACCTGCGCCCCGACGCCGCGCTGCAGATGCGCGTGCCCGTGCCGGGCCGCCGCTCGAGCTCGTTCGGGCTGCGCCGCGTGTTCAACGGGCAGTCGCGCAATCCGCACAGCGGCATGGACATCGCCGCGGGCACGGGCACGCCGGTGCTGGCGCCGCTACCGGGGAAGGTGATCGACACGGGCGATTACTTCTTCAACGGCGGCACGGTGTGGATGGACCACGGCGGCGGGCTGCTGACGATGTACTGCCACCTGAGCCGGGTGGAAGTGAAGGTCGGCGATGTACTGAAGACCGGGCAGGCGCTGGCCGCGGTGGGCGCAACCGGGCGGGTGACAGGGCCGCATCTGCATTGGGGTGTGATGCTGAATCGGGCGATGGTGGATCCGGCGTTGTTCGTTGCGGCTTGAGTACTCACCCTGAGTCCCGGATTCCCCTCGCCTCCTAAACTCGCGCTACTCAAACAAGGGGCGGGTGGGTGCGATGGCCAAACAGACAAGAGCCGGGCGGCGCCGTGAGCGCGCAAGGAATGAACTGGCAGGCAAGGGGTGGACGGTCGTTATCGTCGGCGTCCTGCTGCTTGTGGGCCCGAGCTTCATGCAGGGCTCCATCGTCGGCACGCTCGGGCTGGCGCTTCGACCGGCTGGTTGGGGGGCGCTGACGGTTGGCGTGGTGTTGCTGGGGCTGCATTACCTTCTGGCCCGCAAGGCAGCGATCCCGACGCTTCCGGACACGGAGCGCGTTGCGCAGCAGTCGCCCATCGCCAAGGTCGCCCAACCCACGCCACCGCCTTCTGTCCAGCGGCGGGAACCCGCCTTTGCTTCAACGCCATCCGAACCGAAGCGCCCGCCTCCAGACCCCGCACCGCAGCACGTGCAGCAATGGAGCCCCGCCGTGCTCGCCGCCATCGAATGGCGTCGCTTCGAGGCCTTGTGCGAAGCGCTCTACGCGCAGGCTGGTTTCACCACGCGCAGCCAGTCGCATGGCGCCGACGGCGGCATCGACATCTGGCTTCACTCCAAGCACAGCGAGGTGCCTCGCATCGTTCAATGCAAGCACTGGCAAAGCAAGGTCGTGGGCGTGAAGGAGATGCGCGCGTTTTTTGGCGTGATGGCGTCGCATCAGTTGAAGAGCGGCACCTACGTGACCAGCTCCGCCTTCTCAGCCGATGCCGCAGCCTTCGCCAAGCAAAACGGCATCCACGCGCAGGACGGTGCCGCCCTGCTCAAGCTGATTGGCCAGCGCACGCCCGAGCAGCAGGCCGCATTGCTCGCGGTGGCTCATGAAGGCGAATACTGGCGTCCCACCTGTGCAAGCTGCGGCACGAAGATGGTCGAGAGAAACTCGTCCAGGAACGAAGGCAGCTTCTGGGGGTGCGCCAACTATCCGAAGTGCCGAGGCAGGACGATTCCGAAGTCCAAGGCATCTGCAACTGCCTGAGTCACCAGGCGAACCATGGCCGATCAACCTCTTTTCACCGAAGCCTGCCTCGACGCGACCTGTTCCCGCGCCACCCGTCGCGAAACCCTGGCAATCCTCAACACCCGCCTGCACCCCGCCCTGCAGAAAATCGTCGCAGCCGAAGTCGCCTCGGGCAACCGCGTCGTCGACGTCGGCATCGACTGGCCCGATGCGGGCTCGGTGCACGTGACGCTACACAACCACTTCGACAACCGCCACGCGAACGCCGAAGCCGTCTTCAGCCTCTGCGACGACCCGCATTACTGGCACGCCGACTACAGCACCGCGGCCAAGCCGACGCACATGCTCATCTGCTGACCGGCGTCTTCTTGGGCCACGCAGACGTGCTCCAGGCAATCAGCGCCAGCAACGCCACCTGCACCGGCAACCGCACCACCAGCGCCCAGTACGGCACGTTCGCAAACAGCTCCGGTCTCTGCAGCATGTAGAAATGCGCCGGCGTCACCGCAAGGGTGAGCAGGAACAGCCCGACGCCCGCAGCCCGCCGCGTCGGCCGCCACAGCAGCCCGGCCGCCCCGAGCAGCTCGAACACCCCGCTCACCAGCACGGCCGCGCGGGGCCACGGGATGTACGGGGGCACGATGCGCATCTCGGTCTCGGTCAGCGCGAAGTGCGCCACGCCGCCGATGGCGAACCACAGGAAGACGAACGCGAGCCCCGCCACGCGCCAGCGGCTCATGGCGGGCACCGCGTTCATCGAGCGGCCGGCCTCACAGCGGCTTGGTGAGGTACACCGCCTCGCGCCCGACGATCGTGCGCTGCGCGGGCATGAAGATCGTGCAGTCGTCGCACAGCGCGCGAATTTCTTCCGCGCCGTTGGTCGCGATCAGCTCGCCCTTGGCGAAGGTCTCGAAGCCGATCAGCGGGCGCACGAAGGCAAAGTCTTCCGACTTGATGACGTAGGTCTGCAGCAGCTCGAAGCGCCGTTGCGGCTCGGGCGCCGGGTTGGCCGGGTTCTGGTCGACCAGACCGAAGTAAGCAAGAAAGTCGCAGGTGACGGCGGTCGCCAGTTCCGACGCCGAGCGCAGGAAGTGCTGGCCGCACTCGACCACCATCGCCACGCCCTTGCCGTCCGGGCCGCCGTGGCTGCCGTACTGGATCAGCGGCGTGCCCGAGCCCAGGCCGTCCGGCATCACGAGGTGCACCGACGGGCGGCCGATGGCCAGCGCGACCTTGGCGTTGCGCTCGAAGGCCGGGTACACCCAGAACGGCACCACCGGCTGGCTGGTCGAGTGGATGTCCAGGATGTGGTCGGCCGCGTCCACCACCGGGCGCAGGATGCGCGCGCGGCGCAGCTCGGGGCTGTCTTCCGTGCCGTCGAGCCACTCGGGCGACCAGATGCGGTTGAGGTTGTGCACGATCTGGCGGCTGTCGTAGGGCGACTCTTCCTTGAACGACTCGTAGGCGTCGATGTTGGCGAAGGCCACCGTGAGCGTGCCGATCTTGGGGCGCACGTTGTTGTCGAGCAGGTGCGTGGCGGCCGTCATGCCGCAGATCTCGTTGCCGTGCGTGAGCGCGTTGATCAGCACGTGCGGGCCGGGCTTGCCGGACTCGAAGCGGTGCACGTAGTCGATGCCGACGTTGCCCTTGCGGTAGGCGGAGAGATCGCGGGGGAGGACTTCGAGGGCGGGGGGAGATTGGGTCATGAGGCTGTGGGGAGTGGACGAAGCAGCAGGCAAGTTTGCTACAGATAGCCGTTTCGCGCCTCGCACGCCGCCAGGGCCCATTACCAGTTCACCTCCCGCTCCGGCGTCGCCGAAATGTGGTGTATCGACAGGTCCGCCCCGTCGAATTCCTCTTCCTGCGTGAGCCGCAGCCCCACCGCCTTTTTCAGCGCGCCATACACCGCCCAGCCCGCCAGTCCCGCCCACGCCACCCCCATCACCGTGCCGATGAGCTGCGCCCACAGGTTCACCCCGCCGATGCCGCCCAGCGCCTGCGTGCCGAAGATGCCCGCCGCAATGCCGCCCCAGGTGCCGCACAGGCCGTGCAGCGGCCACACGCCGAGCACGTCGTCGATCTTCCATTTGTTCTGCACCAGCGTGAACATGCTGACGAAGATGGCGCCGGCCACGCCGCCCACCACCAGCGCGCCCAGCGGGTGCATCAGGTCGGAGCCCGCGCACACGGCCACCAGACCCGCGAGCGGGCCGTTGTAGACGAAGCCCGGGTCGTTCTTGCCCATGGCCAGGGCCACCAGCGTGCCGCCGACCATCGCCATCAGCGAGTTGACGGCCACCAGCCCCGAGATCTTGTCGATGCTCTGCGCGCTCATCACGTTGAAGCCGAACCAGCCCACGCACAGCACCCACGCGCCCAGCGCCAGGAACGGAATGTTCGACGGCGGATGCGCGCTGAGCGAGCCGTCGCCGCGGTAGCGGTTGCGGCGCGCGCCCAGCAGCAGCACGGCCGGCAGCGCGAGCCAGCCGCCCACGGCGTGCACGACCACGGAACCGGCGAAGTCATGGAACTCGTGCCCCGTGAGCGAGGCGATCCAGCCCTGGATGCCGAAGTGCCGGTTCCAGGCGATGCCCTCGTACAACGGATAGACGAAGCCGACGATCACGGCCGTGGCGATGAGCTGCGGCCAGAACTTGGCGCGCTCGGCAATGCCGCCCGAGATGATGGCCGGGATGGCCGCCGCGAAGGTGAGCAGGAAGAAGAACTTCACCAGCTCGTAGCCGCTTCTTGCCGCCAGTTCGGTGGCACTCACGAAGAAATGCGTGCCGTAGGCCACGCCATAGCCCACCAGGAAGTACACGATGGTCGACACCGAGAAGTCGACCAGGATCTTCACCAGCGCATTGACCTGGTTCTTCTTGCGCACGGTGCCCAGTTCGAGAAAGGCAAAACCGGCGTGCATGGCCAACACCATGATGGCGCCGAGAAGAATGAACAGCGCGTCAGCGCCCTGTTTGAGTGCATCCATGGGAGCTTCTTGCAGTTTTTGGTTTGAATTGGTGCGCCGCACCCGAATCACTCGGAGCGGCGGCCAAAGCAAGCAAAAATGGTGCCTGAAGGCTCTTTGATGGTGCGATATGAACCAAACAAGGGCCTTCCGGGCCCTTCGCGCACCGGATCAGCTCGCGCCGGCGCGCAGCGCGTCGCGGTAGCGGCGGCTGCAGGGCACGGTGGTGCCGTCGTGCATGTGCAGCCGGGCGTCGCCGCCGTCCAGCGGCTCGATTTCCTTGATGCGGCCCAGGTTGATCGCATGGCTGCGGTGCACGCGCGCGAAGGTGGCGGGGTCGAGCTGGGCCAGGAAGTCGGTGAGCGTGGCGCGCAGCAGGTAGTCGTGGCCGTTCACATGCAGGCCGACGTAGTTGCCTTCGGCCTGCAGCCAGTCGATGTCGGTGGCGGCAATGAGGAATTCGCGGCGCAGCTTGCGCACCAGGAAGCGCTCGGGCCGGGCGGGCGGCGGCGGCGATGGCGATGTCGCGGGCGCATCCGGCACGGAGGGCTCGGCTCCGTCCGGTTCCGACTGCACCTGATGCGGTGCCGGCACACTGGACGCGCCCTCCTCCGGCGCATCGAGCACCCGCGCCTCCCCCTGCAGCCGCAGCAGGAACAGCCGGTACGCCCAGATGCCGAAGACGATGCTGGCGTACGCGCGCACGTCCTTCAGATACTCGTAGCCCCACTGCGCGGCCCAGCCGGCAAAGTCGTAGTGCGCGCCGGCCAGGGCGTAGACCAGCGCCCTCAGCCCGAACATGCCCGCCACGTGGGCCAGGCTGAACGCCACGCTGGCCGCCCCATGCAACACCAGAAAGCGCGCCAGATGGCCGCGCACCAGCGGCGACAGCCGGCGCTCGATGAAGACCAGCGCAGGCACCAGCAGCAACAGCATCAGGTGGCTGGACACCTCCCAGGCGATGACCTCCCAGTTGGCGGCCGGCACGGCGCGGGTGCGCATGTCGACGATGGCCACCATCGTGCCGAACACGGCCTGCAACCCCATGAGCACGATCCAGAACGCCACCTCCACGGGACGGCGGATCGGCTCGTAGCGTTCGTACAGGTTCTTGCGTGGGTCGCCCATGGGCTGGAATTCTCGCGAAAAGGGGTCCAGGGGCGGCCGGGTTTCGTCCCTCCGGGCCACCGCTCGTCACAAAGCGGGGGCGGTCCGTCCCACAGGCGCGCCGCGCGGCGTCCATGGGCCGGAGCATCGCGGCTTCTTTGCTTCGAGGAGCCTGCGATGAGCACCACCACCACCCCGGACGCCCGCCGTCACGACATCGACGCCCTGCGCGCCATGGCCTTCCTGTTCGTCATCCTGTATCACGTGGGCATGTACTACGTGGCCGGCTGGCACTGGCACCTGAAGAGCCCGCATGCCGCCGAATGGCTGCAATGGCCGATGGTGGCGCTCAACCTCTGGCGCATGGACCTGGTGTTCCTGGTCTCGGGCGTCTCGCTCGGCTTCCTGAGCCGGGGCCAGGGCACCTGGGCGCTGCTGCGCAGCCGGGGCGTGCGGCTGATGCTGCCGCTGGCCTTCGGCATGGCGGTGATCGTGCCGTACCAGGCCTATGCACAGGGCGTGGCCAACGGGCTGGTGGCGCCGGGCTTCGGCGCCTTTCTGCTGCGCTACCTGCCGATGACCGCGCCCTGGCCCAGGCAGGCCTTCGACGGCGCGGAATTCGGCATCACATGGAACCACCTCTGGTACCTGCCCTACCTGTTCGCGTACACGGCGCTGGTCGCGCTGACGCTGCCGCTGTGGCGTTGCGCCGCCGGGCAGTGGCTGCGCCGCGCGTTCAACGGGCTGCGCGGCTGGAGGCTGCTGTTGCTGCCGGTGGTGCCGTTGCTTGTCTTCACGATGCTGCTGGCCGCGCGCTTTCCGGGCACCCACAACTTCGTGCGCGACTTTCATTTGCACAGCATCTACTTCACGCTGTTTCTCTACGGCTACTGGATGGGCGTGGACACAGGCCTGGACACGGGGATATGGAAGGAGCTGGAGCGTCTGCGCCGCGTATCGCTGGCGCTGGCCGTGGCGGTGATCGCCGTGTTCATCGCATTGCGCGCCGGCGCGAAGGGTCCGGTGACGGGCCCGGTGGCCGACCTGCTGCGCGTGCTCTACCTGTGGCTGATGGTCGCCACCATCTTGGGCCACGCCCACCGCCACCTGAACCGGCCGTGGCCGTGGCTGCGTTGGGCCAACGAGTCGGTGTACCCGTGGTACGTGCTGCACCAGACGCTGATCGTCGTCGGCATCACCGTGCTGGCACCGCTCGCACTCGGCCCGGTCGTCGAGCCCGCCCTGCTGGTGGCCTCGACGCTTGCAGGTTGCTGGCTGCTGACCGACGGGCTGATCCGCCGCGTCGGCTTCCTGCGGCCGCTGTTCGGGCTGAAGCGCGCGAAGAAGCCTAGGCAGCCGGCTTCGCCGCAGCCACTTTCGGATCGTCCACCGGAACCAGGATGGCGTTCCCCGTCGCCACGAGCTTGAGCGCATCGCCTTCGCCCTGCGCATAGAGCTCGGCGGTCGCGAACACCTGCTTGCGCCCCGCCTTCACCACCCGCCCGCGCGCCACGAACGCGCGGCCCACGGCGGGCGAGATGCAGTTCACCGAGAAATGAGACGCCAGCACGCGCCCCGCCACGGTGGCGGCCGCGAAGCCGCTCACGGTGTCGAGCAACGCGCCGATCAGCCCCGCGTGCAGGAAGCCGGCGTACTGGCCCATGTCTTCCTCGCGAAAGTTCATGCGCAACTCGGCTTCCCCGTTGGCGGCGCTGACGGCCTCGAAGCCCGCCCAGCGGTTGAAGGCGGCGGTCTTGTTGATGGCCTGGATGGTGTCGAGCATGGCGGTGTGTCCTGGGGTTGACGGCAATGCAGTCCACTCTAGGAAGCACCGCCGGCATCCGCCGTCGCGCGCGCGACGAGACACGCGCACGCGGTTACCTTGGCGACACAGAGACTCATCTGTCCACCGCTGCCACCTCGCCTTCCACCAGTGGCGAGTCTTGAAACGCATCGACCAGAAAGTCGACCATCACCCGCACCTTCGCGCTGAGGTGCCGACGGCTTGCATAGATCGCCAGGATGTCGACGGGCGGCATGTGATAGCCGGGCATGACCTCGACCAATCGACCGGCCCGCACATCCTTGCCGATCACGAAGCTCGGTTGCCAGATGACGCCGGCACCGGCGAGCGCCGCGGCGCGGGCGGTCTCGCCATTGTTGGCGCGCAGGGCCCAGCGCACGCGCACCGATTCCAGCGTTCCGCCGGGGCCGGCGAACTGCCACTCGTCGGAGGTTGCACCGTAGGTGTAGCCGAGGCACGGATGCCGGGCAAGGTCTGCCGGGACCTCGGGCATGCCATGGGCCGCAAGGTATCCGGGCGAGGCGCAGACCATGTTGGGCGAGCGGCCCAGGCGGCGTGCGATGTGGTTGCCCGAGGTGGTGCGCGAGATGCGGATGGCCAGGTCGTAGCCCTCTTCGACGATGTCGACCACGCGGTCGATGAGCGCAATGTCGAGCTCGACGTCGGGGTACTTCGCCATGAACTTCGGCCACAGGGGCGTCAGCACCAGGCTGCCGAAACTCAGGGGCGCGTTGATGCGCAGGCGCCCTCGCGGCTGCAGCGACGCGGTGGTCGCCAGGGCCTCGGTCTCCGCGACTTCTTCAAGGATCGACTTCGCCCGGTCGAAGAGCGCTTCGCCGCCTTCGGTGAGCGACAGGCGGCGCGATGTGCGGTTGATGAGCCGCGTGCGCAAGTGGGCCTCCAGCTCGTTGACGTAGCGCGTCACGTTGGCCGGGGAGGTGTCCAGCGCGTCGGCCGCCTTGGTGAAACTGCCCCGCGCCACCACGGTGACGAACACCTCGTAAGCACGCAATCGGTCCATGAGCGCCTCGTCCAATCATTCATGAAAGCTGAATGAGTAAACCACTTTTGGGCTCTTTCTGGAAGTGAAGCTGAATCATAAATTCACGTCACTCCACAACCGACAGAAAGGAAGTTCCGCATGACCCCCACCAATTCGACCCCCGCCGCCCCGGCGCCCACCCGCCGTACGCTGCTTGCCGGCGCGGTCGCCGTCGGCGCCGCCCTGACCCTGGGCCGCGCCGCACACGCGGCACCCGCCGCCGACGCGGTGCCGGGCTTCCGCTCGGGCAGCGCGGAGGTGAACGGCACGCGCATCCACTACCGCATCGGCGGCAGCGGGCCGACCGTCGTGCTGCTGCACGGCTACGCTGAGACCGGGCACATGTGGAACCCGCTGATGCCGCTGCTCGCCAGGACGCACACCGTGGTCGTGCCCGACCTTCGGGGGGCGGGCGATTCCTCCAAGCCCGAGACGGGCTATGGCAAGAAGAACATGGCCGTCGACATCCACGAGCTGGTGCGCTCGCTCGGCATTCGCAGCGTGAGCATCGTCGGCCACGACATCGGCCTGATGGTGGCCTACGCGTATGCCGCGCAGTTTCCTTCGGAGACCGACAAGGTGGTGCTCATGGACGCCTTCCTGCCCGGCATCGGCGCATGGCAGAACGTCTGGCTCCTGCGCGACCTGTGGCATTTCCATTTCCACGGTGCAACGCCGCTGGCGCTTGTGAAGGGGCGCGAGCGCATCTACTTCGAGCACTTCTGGAATGACTTCGCGGCCGACCCCAGGCACTCGGTGCCCGAAGCCGACCGCCAGTTCTACGCCAGGGCCTACGCGCAACCCGGCGGCATGCGTGCGGGGTTTGAATATTTCAAGGCTTTCGAGCAGGATGCGGCCGAGTTCGCCGAACTGGGCAAGACGCCGCTGCCCATGCCGATGCTGGTGCTCTCCGGCGAGAAGGCCGGCGGAACCTTCCTGATCGAACAGGCGAGGATGGTCGCGACCCAGGTGCAGGGCGTGATCGTCAAAGGCTCCGGACACTGGCTGATGGAAGAGGCGCCAGAGCAGGTCATTCCGGCATTGGTCAACTTCCTGGGCTAGCGGCAAAGCCGCCTCGGCAGGGGCACGACAGAAACCTCGCCGCCCTGCGTGCGGCACGAACAGCAGAACTCGACGAACACGACCGTCAATTCAACCAAGGAGAACCTAAATGGACCTGCAACTCGATGGAAAGCTCGCCCTGGTGAGCGGAAGCACCGCCGGCATCGGCTACGCAATTGCGCACACGCTGGCCCAGGAAGGCGCAAGCGTGATCGTGAACGGCAGATCGCAGGCGGCGGTCGACGAGGCGGTGGACCGCATCCGCTCGGAAACGAAAGGCACGGTGCTCGGCCATGCCGGCGACCTCAGCCGGGCGGACGCCGCCGAGGAGCTCGTGCGCCGCCACGCCGGCATCGGCATCCTGGTCAACAACCTGGGCATCTTCGAGGCCAAGGCCTTCGAAGATATTCCCGATGAA
This sequence comes from Variovorax sp. AC103, assembly GCF_979254005.1. Classification (NCBI taxonomy): domain Bacteria; kingdom Pseudomonadati; phylum Pseudomonadota; class Betaproteobacteria; order Burkholderiales; family Comamonadaceae; genus Variovorax; species Variovorax sp. AC103. The sequence continues at coordinate 22,805 of NZ_CEEDFC010000038.1, forward strand.
GACTGGCAGCGCTTCTTCGACGTCAACGTGCTGAGCGGCGTTCGCCTTGCACGCCTGGTGCTGCGGCAGATGAAGCGGGCGAACTGGGGCCGGATCATCTTCATCTCGAGCGAAAGCGCGGTGCAGATCCCGACCGAGATGATTCACTACGGCATGACGAAGACCGCGCAACTCGCGGTGTCGCGCGGGCTGGCGGAATCGGTCGCCGGGACGAACATCACCGTCAACAGCGTGCTGCCGGGTCCGACGAAATCGCGCGGCGTCGGCGACTTCGTGGAAGGCATGGCACGCTCGAGCGACAAGAGCTTCGAGCAGGTCGAGGCAGAGTTCTTCGAGCACGTTCGCCCGACCTCGCTGATCAAGCGCTTCGCTTCGCCGCAGGAGGTGGCCTCGCTCGTGGCCTACGTGGCAAGTCCGCTCGCGTCGGCGACCACGGGCGCGGCCCTTCGCGTCGACGGCGGCGTCGTCAAGAGCGCCTTCTGACGAAGGCGCAACAGGAGAAGTGGACGGCCGCAAAGGCTGCGCGCCGCGCATGCGCCTTCCTCAGTTGCACGTCAGGCCCGCGTGGCATCCTCGGGCGCCCGAACGCTCAGTCTGCATTTGCATGGGAGAAGACAACGTGAGATGGATCCACCGGCGAGGCGCGCTGGCCCTTTCGGCCGCCTGCGCCGCCTCTGCCCTGCTGGCCGCGTCGGGCTGCGGGCAGCACAGCGCGACCGCGGCTTCCGCGCCGGAGCCCGCCGCGCCGCCCGCCCCCGGCAGCATCGCCATCACGCAGGAGGACATCGACTGGTTCCGCCGCAGCAAGGCCGAATGGATCAACTGCGAATCGGGTGCGCCGGCCATCGTTCCGCCCGACCTGACGCTCGCGCAGTTCGGCGAGGCGCTCGACGGCGGCGATGCGCGGGTCCTGCCCGCGTTCGACCGCTTCGTGCGCGTGACCTCGGCGCTGTTCCTGTACTCGAGCTTCGCGCCCGGGCACTACGGCTTCCTGCCGCCTTTCGAGCAGCGTGCCGCCTTCGACGTGACGGCCGAGCACATCCGCCTGCTGCAGCACGCGAACTGGCGCACCTTCATGATCGACTGCAAGCGCCCGTACGGCGACTTCACGCACTACCAGATCGACATGGCCGACATCCTCGGCCTGCCTGTGGCCAAGGACGCCATGGGCCGTGCGCAGATCGGCAAGGACGCAGAGCAACGCATGGATGCCCTGCACGAGGACATGCTCTACGCCCTGCAGGCCTACATCCGCTTTGCGCGCCTGAGCCCCGGGCGCTACGTGGTGCCCGAGCGCGGCCTGTCGCAGACGGTGGGCCGGCCGCTGTGCCGGCCGGTGTCGGCCACGCGCATTGCGCTGTACCAGCGTGCGCTGGCCGCCGCCGGGCCCCACCCCGATTCACGCCGGACCGCGGCGCTCAACGAGGCCGCCGGGGCGCTGTTCGCGCTGGACTGAGCAAGCCGGGGCCGGCGGGCCCTGCGGGTTCAGGCCGGGTCGGCGGCCTCTGGCGCGGGCTCGCCGCCGCCCTTGCGCTTCTTGCTGCGCGCGGCCTTCTTCGCCGCGCGCTCGGCATCGGCAAGCTGCCCCGCGGCGAGCCACTGCGCGAACTCTTCGGGCGTCTCGAGCGTCACGCGGCCGAAGTTGCCGGCACGGAACTCGTGCATCACGATCTCCGCCGCCTTCTGCAGGTTGACCTTGCCCTTGCCCAGCAGCGCGCCGCGCTTGCGGCCGATGGTGTCGAGCAGGTCTTCGTCCTTCATGCCGGCCATGGTCTCGGCGTCGAGCTCCACCAGCTTGAAACGCGCGGCCACGCCGGCGGCGTAGTGGGCCTTGAGATAGCTGAGCAGCTCGAGCGCCACCTCTTCCTCGTCGAAGGCATTGCGCCCGATCGCGCCGCTGGCGGCCAGGTTGTAGCCGCTCTTGGGCACGACGATGCGCGGCCACAGCATGCCGGGCGTGTCCCACAGGTAGAAGTCGTCGGCCAGCGTGATGCGCTGCTCGAGCTTGGTGATGCCGGCCTCGTCGCCGGTCTTGGCCTTGCGCCCGCCGATGAGCGTGTTGATGAGGGTGGACTTGCCCACGTTCGGAATGCCGCAGATCAGCACGCGCATCGGCTTGGCCATGCCGCCGCGGTTGGGCGACAGTTCATGGCAGGCTTTCACCAGCTGCTGCGCGGGCGCGGTCTGGCTCGCGTCCAGCCCGATGGCGCGGGTGGCTGGCAGCGCGTTGTAGTGCGCCAGCCAGTGCGCGGTGCGCACAGGGTCGGCCAGGTCCTGCTTGTTGAGCACCTTGACGCTGGGCCGGCCGGCCGTGAGTTCGGCCAGCATCGGGTTGGCACTGGAGCCGGGCAGTCGCGCGTCGAGCAACTCGATGACCACGTCGATGTCCTTCACCCGCTCGGTGATGGCCTTCTGGGTCGAATACATGTGACCGGGGAACCACTGGATCGCCATCGGTGGGCTTCTTTCTCTTGGCGCTGTCGCTGTCTGGAATGGGGGGCCTCTACGGGGCCGGGTGCGCATTGTGGCCCCGGAACCTGAACGTAACCTTGTTGCTACGTTTTCGATAGCTGCAGGCAGGCATTCTGCCTTCGCCCGCGACAGCTTCGATCCTAGAATCCGCGCGCTGCCCGCGCAGCCATTCCAACAAGCATCCGAGGGAAACCCATGTCCAAGCGCCTTGCCGCTGCCGCCCTGCTGGCAGCCACCACCTTGCTCGCCCCCGCGGCCCATGCACAGCGACCCGCCCCGCCGGCCGGCCCGCTGATCAGCGGCTACCTGTGCTGCAACATGCGCACCTACGGCGATTCGATCAGCGACATCAACTACGACGAACAGGGCACGCGCATCGTGGCGGTGGGCACCCCCGCGCGCATCACGGCCTACGACTTCCGCTGGTTCAGCCTGGAGCTGGGCGGCAAGCCGCAGCGCATCAAGAACGACTACAGCCGCAACATCGCCCTGCCCGCCTTCGCGCAGCGCTACGTGGTCACCGAAGACCCGAGGCAGAAGATGGCGGCTTTCCCGCCGGCCGTGCGCGACGCCATCCTCGCCGTGAAGCTGCGGCCCGGCATGACGCGCGAACAGGTGCTGATGGCCATCGGCTACCCCGTGGCCAGCGAGAACCCGAGCCTGGACGCGCCGGTATGGCGCTACTGGCGCGACAGCTGGTCGGAGTTCCAGGTGAGCTTCGACGACCAGGGCCTGGTGAAGACGGTGGTGGGCGACCCGGTCACGCTCAGCCGCATGCTTGCGGCACCGGCGCAGCCATAAGTTCTCGCGCATTGCCTGCGGGCGCGCACGCAGGCAATCCCCTAGAGGTTTTTGCATCGCGGCGACGGGTATCACCCCTATCATTTGACCGAGTGCGGCGCCCGAGCGTCGGTCGAATCGACAACCCTTTGATGGAGTGACCCGCGATGAAACCCGTCTCCGAACTGCTCAAGCGCCATGATTCCGCAGCATGGCGCACCTCCCCCGACACCAGCGTGTTCGACGCGCTGTCCACCCTGGCGCACTTCGAGGTGGGCGCCCTGATGGTGATGGACGGCGAGAAGCTGGTGGGCTTTCTTTCCGAGCGCGACTACACCCGCAAGGTGGCGCTGCAGGGCAAGAACTCCAAGGAAGTGAAGGTGCGCGACATCATGACGCCCGACGTGATGACCGTGACGCCGCAGACCCGCACGCGCGCCTGCATGGCGCTCATGAGCCAGCGCAAGTTCCGCCACCTGCCGGTGGTCGACGGCGACAAGGTGGTCGGCATGATCTCCATCCAGGACCTGATGGACGACATCATCGCGGACCAGGAAACGACCATCGAGCAGTTGACCACGTACATCCAGAGCTGAGCAAATCCGCCGCATTGCGGACCCTGCCCGGCGCGTGGGTAGGGAATAGACCTACGCGCACCCGGGTGCCGCAGGGCGCACAGTGGGGCTTCGTTCATCCATCCAGCAGGGACATTGCATGCAGATTCAGGTCAACACGAGCAACGGTATCGAGAACAAGGACACGCTGGAACGCTGGGCCGACACAGAGCTCAAGCAGCACCTGAGCCGCTTCGCCGAAGACGTGACGCGCGTCGAGGTGCATCTGAGCGACGAGAACCACGACAAGGCCGGCGCGGCAGACAAGTGCTGCGTGATGGAGGCGCGCCTGGCGCATCACAAACCGCTCGCTGTGACCCAACATGCCGCCAGCCTCGACGAGGCCTTCCGCGGCGCGGCCGACAAGCTCAAGCGTCTGCTCGACAGCACGCTGGGCCGCCTGAACAACCACCGCGACCGCGAGTCGATCCGCACGGACCCGAGCTTCATCGCGGAATAAGCCCCTCTCCTCGGTCCTCCCCGGTCCTCGCCGGTCCTAGCACCGGGGAGGCCCAAGGCCCATCCGCCGGTCTGGCGGCTCAGCCCCGCTTGGCGTTCGCCATCGCCTTGCCGACCTCGTTGGTGCCCTGCGCCGCACCGCTCTGCGGCACCACCTCACCTTCGCGAGAGGTCACCTCGGCCAGCCGCGCGGCCAACTGTTCGGGCGCGTCGGAGCCGATGCCCACCCAGGCGCCCTGCGTCATCGTGATGTGCGCGGCCTCGAAAGTGCCGGCGCCCGCGCACAGGATGGTGCGGTTGGGCGCGTCCTGCGCGGCAAGCACCAGCATCGCGGGCACCACGGCTTCGGGCTTGAGCGCGTCCAGCACCTCCTGCGGCATCAGGCCTTCGGTCATGCGGGTGGCGGCGGTCGGCGCCAGGCAATTCACGCGAATGTCGTTCTTCGCGCCTTCGATGCTCAGCGTCTGCATCAGCCCCACCAGCGCAAGCTTGGCCGCGCCGTAGTTGCTCTGGCCGAAGTTGCCGTACAGGCCCGACGACGACGTGGTCATCACGATGCGGCCGTACTTCTGCTCGTTCATGAGCGCCCAGACGGCCTTGGTGCAGTTCACGGCGCCCATCAGGTGCACGTCGACCACCAGCTTGAAGTCGTCCAGCTCCATCTTGGCGAAGCTCTTGTCACGCAGGATGCCTGCGTTGTTGACGAGGATGTCCACGCGGCCCCAGGCGTCGACCGCCTGCTTGACCATGGCCTGCACCGCTTCGAAATCGGTGACGGAAGCGCCATTGGCGATGGCCTCGCCGCCCGCCGCCTTGATCTCGTCGACCACCGCCTGCGCGGCGCTCACCGAGCCACCGGAGCCGTCGCGCGCACCGCCCAGGTCGTTGACCACCACCTTGGCGCCGCGCGCGGCCAGGGCCAGCGCATGCTGGCGGCCCAGGCCGCCGCCCGCGCCGGTCACGATGGCCACGCGGCCCTTGAAGTCGATGTTGTTGCTGCTCATGTCTCTGTGTCGCTTTCCTGGGGAGTTGCCGTTGTTTCGTCGCCGCCTGGGGCGGCAGCGTGGCGTTTTAACCCAGAAAAGCACCCGCGCGCAGTCCCCCGCACAGAAGACAAGTCACACCGGCGTCAGGCCTGTGCGGTCATTCGCCGGTCAATGGCGGGCCGAGCGCAGCTGCTCGAAATACGCCACCAGCTGGTCGAGTTCGGCCGACTTGTCGAAGAAGGCATCCGCGCCCAACTGTTGCGAGCGCGCCCGCATGTCGGCGGTGGCGTAGTTGCTCAGCACGACCACCTTCTGGTGCGGCGCGCGGTTGCGGCAGGCGCGGATCACGCCCAGGCCGTTGCCGCGCTGGAGGAACAGGTCGACGATGGTGAGGTCCCAGTCGTCTGCATGAAGCCGCAACCAGCTGACGGCTTCTTCCTCCGTGCTGGCCGACGCCACGACATGCGCGTCTGCCACGTCTTCGAGAAAGCCCACCAGGTTCTCCCTGATTACCGGACTGTCTTCGACGAGGTAGGCCTTGAATGTCATGGGAGCCATCGTCGCTGCGCAACGGATGTGCGCGGTGGGCGATGCGGGCCAATGCCTGTAGGCCATCCGCCACCGCCCCTGTCGTCATGCGAAGGGGCGCGAGGCGAAAGGAAGGACGAAAGTGCTAGGCGGCGAGCGCCACGCGGCCGCGCGCCATGCCCAGGCGCGCGGGCGAGACGTACTGCTCGCGGTAGATTTCGAAGGGCATCGTGTCTGCCGCCTCGATGCGCTTCTGCGCCTGGATCGACTCGGCGGTCATCTGCTCGAACTCGGCTTGCAGCGCCGCCGGGAACGGCAGGTCGAGCAGTTGCGTGCGGGTCTGCTCGGACTGGGCGCGCACGAAGCCCACGAAGGAATTGCCGTGCGCGTTCTCGATGGCCGCGAGCACGCGCGCCGAGGGCAGGCTGTCGGGGTTGCGCAGCGCGGCCCGGGCGGCATGCACCGCGTCGGCGTGCAGCGTGCCGCCGCCCTGCGCCGCGTCCAGCGCCACCGCAATGGGCAGGCACTGTTCGACCAGCTCCGCGCCCCAGTCGGCCAGCGCCACTTCTCGCCCGTCGCGCTGCAACTGCAGGCCCGGTTCGCGGCCGCGCGCGGCCGTGAGGTGCTGGTTGTGCGCGAGCTCGGCAATCTCCTGCGGGGTGTCGTCGGCGCTGTCGCTCAGCAGGCAGTGCAGCAGGAACACGTCGATGAAGCGCATGGTCTGCGCATTGATGCCAACGGTCTCGAAGGGGTCGAGGTCCATCAGGCGCACTTCGACGTACTCCACGCCGCGTTCGCGCAGCGCGTGCAGCGGCCGCTCGCCAGGGTGGATCACGCGCTTGGGGCGGATGGTGCCGTAGAACTCGTTCTCGATCTGCAGCAGGCTGGTGGCCAGCTGGTTGTAGTCGCCGCCCAGGTTGCGGATGCCGATGGCCTCGTAGGCCGGCCAGGGTCGCGTGAGCGCGTCCTGCAGCGAGGCGCCGTAGCCGTCCAGGCTGTTGTAGCTCACGGCCAGCGAGGCCTGCGCGTCGCTCTGGTAGCCCAGCCGCCCCATGCGCAGCGAGGTGCCGTGCGGCATGAACATGCTGCCGTCGCCCAGCGGCTGCAGCTCGTGCGGGCGGCCCGCCACGAAGCTCGAACACAGCGCCGGCGAGGCGCCGAACAGGTACAGCAGCAGGAAGGCGTGGCGGCGGAAATTGCGGATCAGCGCGAAGTACTGTTCGCTCGACACGTCGGGCAGCGACCAGTTGTAGTGAATGCCCGAGATGGTCTGCATGCGGCGGCCATAGCGGTGGCTCAGGCCCATGCGGTAGACGCTCTTGGCGCGGCCCACGTTCGAGGAGCCGTAGCGCCCGATGGGAATGGTCTCGTCGGTCGGCAGGCCGCAGGGCATGCTGGAGACCCACAAACGCTCGTCGCCCAGCGTGTCGAGCACGCGGTAGGTGAACTGGTGCACCCGGGTGAGTTCTTGCAGGGCCCCGTCGACGTTGGCGTGAACGCCGGTGATGAGCTCGAGCTGCGATTCGCTGAAGTCGGTCGTGATATGCGGATGCGTGAGCGCGGAGCCCAGGGCCTCGGGGTGCGGCGTGAGCGCGAGCTTGCCGTCGGGGAGCGCGCGCAGGCTTTCCTTCTCGATGCCGCGGCGCATGCCCTGGAGGCGTGCGGCTGAAAGTGCACCCAACCTCTCCTGCAATCTGTTGCTCATATTGTTATGACCCATCAATCTTCTGAGGGGCTGGAAGGTAGCACGGGCGCGCGGGCGTTGCTTGCGCAGGGAATCCCGGTCTTTGCCAGCCTGTCAAGCGCTATGTTTTTGATAGCTACAAACATCAGAAAAACGCCCGTTGGCGACTCGTACGGCTTGTGAATTACCGGCCATGGCGCGGCGGGCCGGCACGTCGCGTTGCGGCGCCCTGCCGGACTCAGCCGAGCACGCGCAGCAGGAAGCGGTTGAGGTCGGCAATTTCCTCCATGCACACCGAATGCGCCATGGTGTATTCGTGCCATTCCACCGTGTGGCCCAGCGCGGCCAGCGCATCGCGCGAGCGCAACGCAGCGGCAACGGGCACCACCGGGTCTTGCCGGCCATGGGCAAGGAACACGGGCGTCTCGTGGTTGGCCGCGTGGCGCTCGGCGGCCGTGGTGGCGGCAATGGGCAGGTAACCCGAGAGGCCGACGATGCCGGCCAGGCGCTCGGTGTGGCGCAGGCCGGTCATGAGGGCCATGGCGCAGCCTTGAGAAAAGCCGGCCACCACGATGCGCTCGGCGGCGATGCCGCGGGCTTTCTCGCCGGCGATGAGCGCCTCGATGGCGGCCTGCGAACGGCGCAGGCCGGCCTCGTCTTCCTGGCTCGACAGGTCGGGCGCGGCAATGTCGTACCAGGCGGGCATCTGGTAGCCGCCGTTGATGGTCACCGGAATGACCGGCGCGTTCGGGAACACGAAGCGCACCGGGCCCACGCCCGACAGGTCGAGCTCGTTGACCAGGGACACGAAGTCGTTGCCGTCGGCGCCCAGGCCGTGCATGACGATCACCGTGGCGGTGGGAAGGGGGGCGGTTTCGATCTCGATGGGGGGACGGGACATGATCAGGCGAAGGTGTTCAAAAAGCGGATGGCAGCACCTTAGCGCATCCGGGGTGTGCCAGAGCGCAACCGGGGGCATGGAAACGGCGGGTTGGCTGACTTGCACGCCGTGCCGCCGCGCTCAACATCGTGGGCAAAGACACCAAGGAAATCCACGTGAGCCAATCCCCCCCCATGGTCGAGACCAAGCTGGCCGGCGTCGTGCTCGTGTGCGGCGAGTGCGAAGAACGAAAGGACGGCCCCACCAAACTCACAGCCCGCCAGGTGCGCAAGGAACTCAAGCACGGCCTGTCGCACATGCCGGTGCGCCTGCGCGTGGTGCAGTGCAGCTGCCTGGGCCTGTGCCCGAAGAAGGCGATGGCGCTGGCGGCCGTGGCGCAGGGCCACGCCCCGCTGGCCGCCGAGGTGTGCCGCGACGGCGACGTGGAGGCCTTTGCCAAGGTGCTGGCCAAATCCCTGAAATGACGCCGCGTTACTCGGCCTTGATGCCGACCGCCTTCACGATCTGCGCATAGCGCTCGTACTCGGCCGACACGAGCGTCTGGAACTGGCGCTGCGGATACCCCGTGGCCTCGATGCCTTGCGCCGCGAGCTCGGCGCGCAGGGCCGGCGCCTGCACGATGCGCCCCGCATCGGCCGCGATGGCATCGATCACGGGCTGCGGCGTGCGCGCCGGCGCGAACAGGCCGAACCAGGTGCCGGAGCGGTAGCCCTTGTAGGTGTCGCCCACGGTGGGCACCTCGGGCAACAGCGCATGACGCTTCTCGCCGCTGGTGCCCAGCGCCACCAGCCGGCCGCTGCGGATGTGCGGCAATGCGGGGCCCACGGCGATGAACATCACGTCGACCTGCCCGCCGATCACGTCCTGCATGCCCAGCGGACCGCCGCGGTACGGGATGTGGGTGACATAGATGCCCGCCTTCTGCTTGAGCAGCTCCATGCTGAGCTGCTGCGGGCTGCCGTTGCCGGCCGAGGCGTAGTTGATGCGCCCGGGGTGCGCCTTGGCCGCGCGCACGAAGTCGGCCACGGTGCGAAAACCGGTCTTCGGGTTGGCGACCAGCACGAAGTCGATCTGCCCGAGTGACACCACCGGCACCAGGTCGCGCCGCGCGTCGTACGGCAGGCCGGGCTGGATGTTGGGGAGGATGGTGATCGGGCCGTCCGCGCCCACCAGGAGCGAATAGCCGTCGGGCTGCGCCTTGGCCAGTCCGTCGGCCGCCAGGATGCCGGCCGCGCCGGCGCGGTTGTCGACCACCACGGGCTGCTTCCATTGCTCCGACAGGCGCTGCCCCAGCAGGCGCGCGAGCACGTCGGGCGAGCTGCCGGGCGTGTTCGCCACCGTGAGGTGCACGGGCTTGGACGGATAGGCCGGCGCGGGCGCGGTCTGGGCCTGCGCGGCAAAACCGAGCACGGCCAGCGACACGCCGGCCCACAGCGCCAGGACCGGTTTCAGCAGCTTCAGGGGGGAACGGGCGCGCATGGAGAACTTTCGGCTGCAGGAGACAAAGCGCGCGATTCTGTCGCGCCGCGGCCCGCAAGCGAACGACCCATTCGTCAGATGCTTAGGTGCTTTCGGGCATATGCAGGGCGCGCCCGCGTCCCCGCGCGGGACGCGGGGACCCCGGATGCAACACAATGGCGTTTCGCATGAAGACCTCCACCCCGCACCCGAAGCCCCCCCTGGCCGCCGCCCCGTTCGACAGCGAAACGCTGCTGCGCGACAGCGGCCTGCGCGTGACGCGCGCCGCGCAGACGGTGCTCGAACTGCTCGAACACAGCTCGCAGCCGTTGACCCACGAGGACGTGGCCTCGGCCTACACCACCGCCACCGGCGAGGCGCCCGACCGCGTGACCGTCTACCGCGTGCTCGACCGGCTGGTCGAGGCCGGCCTGTGCGACCGCCGCGTGGGTGCCGACCGGGTCAACCGTTTCTCGCGCCACGTGGACGCCGCGTCGGGCAACACCTTCGAATGCAACCACTGCCACAAGGTGCTGGCGCTGCCGTCGGACCCGGAACTGCCCAAGGTGATGGGGCGGCTCGGCAAGGCCCTGCGCAAGCAGGGCATCGACACCCGGCACACGGCGCTCACGCTGCACGGCACCTGCGGCGAGTGTTCCCGCTAGCGCCTGTTCACACGTTCCAGGAAGGGAACGGGTCCGGAAAGTTCTGCCACCACGAGGCGCCGAAGCGCATCTCGTTCTCCGTCAGCAGGCAGGCGTCGAGCCGCGCACGCAGCGCGGCCTCGTCCATGCCGATGCCGATCAGCACCAGCTCCTGCCGCGCGTCGCCCGTGGCCGGGTCCCAGTTCTTCTGGATGAGTTCGAGCGCATCGGCATCGGTCGGCCAGTGCTCGCGCGGCACCGCCGCCCACCAGAAGCCCGCCGCGCCGTAGCGGCAGGCGCCGCCGGCCTGCGACCACGTGCCCGCGCGCGTGGCGCGGCTCGCGAGCCAGAAGAAGCCCTTGGAGCGCACCACGCCCTCCCATTCGCTTTGCACCAGCTTCCAGAAGCGCATCGGGTGGAACGGCAGCCGCGAGCGGTACACGAAGCTGCGGATGCCGTAGGCCTCGCTCTCGGGCACATGCTCGCCGCGCAGCTCGGCCAGCCAGCCCGGCGCCTGCTCGGCCTGCTCGAAGTCGAACAGGCCGGTGTCGAGCACGCGGTCGAGCGCCACGCGGCCGAATTCCGCGAGCTCGATGCGCGCACGCGGGTTCAGGCTGCGCAGGATGGCCATCAGCTGCTCGCGCTCCCCGGGCGTGACGAGGTCGGTCTTGTTCACCACCAGCACGTCGCAGAACTCGATCTGCTCGATCAGCAGGTCGACCACCGTGCGCGTGTCCTCGTCGCCCAGCGACTGGCCGCGCTGGCCCAGGCTGTCGGCCGAACCGTAGTCGCGCAGGAAGTTGAAGGCGTCGACCACCGTCACCATGGTGTCCAGCCGCGCCACGTCGGCCAGGCTCTTGCCGTCTTCGCCGGCGAAGGTGAAGGTCTCGGCCACGGGCAGCGGCTCGGAGATGCCGGTGGACTCGATCACCAGCTGGTCGAAGCGCCCCTCCTTCGCCAGGCGCCTCACCTCCAGCAGCAGGTCTTCGCGCAGCGTGCAGCAGATGCAGCCGTTGCTCATCTCGACCAGCTTCTCCTCGGTGCGCGAGAGCCTGGCGCCGCCGTCGCGCACGAGCGCGGCGTCGATGTTGACCTCGCTCATGTCGTTGACGATGACCGCCACGCGGCGGCCCTCGCGGTTGTGGAGGATGTGGTTCAGCAGCGTGGTCTTGCCCGCGCCGAGAAAGCCGGAGAGCACGGTGACGGGGAGGCGATCGGCCATGGGAACAGGCTCCATATATGCAACAGGATTGCATTATAGGAAGCATACGCAACACGGTTGCGTTTAAAACAGGCGGCGTCTCAGTAGCTCAGCTTGGGGTACCAGTCCGAGCCCCGGCCCTCGGGCGTCATGTCGAGCAGGTTCCAGATCGGCATCGGGTCGGGCGCGCCGCGCGGGTCCTGTCCCGGGTCGGCCGTGCCCGGGCCCATTTCAGCGGCCCAGAAATGCCGGATGGTGTCTCCGTCGCGCCGGAACACGTTGAAGGCAGGAAGGTCGCCGCTGTCGGGCGTCTCCCCGGCGTAGTCGGCGTTGAAGCTGTTGCCCTGCGACGAGTAGAGCGGCAGGTAGCGCCAGCCGCGCTCATTGGCAAAGGCGGTCATCCGCTCGACCGGCGACGTGGCGATCACCGCGAACGCCACGCGCTGCAGAAGGTCGGGCATTTCGCCGTCGAACGCGCTCAGCAACGACGTGCACATGGGGCACGGCCGCTCGCGCTTCGGGCCGAACATCCAGTTGTAGGTGATGAGGGTGCCATGCCTGCCGAAGAGGCCGGACATCGGCACCGGCCCGTCGACGCCCTGGAACATATAGTCTTCCGGCACGACCCCGCCGGGCGGCAGCGCACGGCGCATCTCGGCGACGCGCTCGATGCGCCGGCGCAGGTCGATTTCCTCGGCCAGCAGTTCCATGCGCGCCTTTCGGTAGGCCACGCTTTCGTTGGGAAACCGGACGGGGTTGGACCGGGCGAGCTGGCTGGCGGACGCCGGTGCGGCAATTTCGGCTGGAGCAGGCATGGCGGGTCACCTCCTGGTGTGAAGGTTCGGGTTGCGGATTGCTTTGAACCTGCGCACATGGTGATCCCGCGCGCGCCCGCGGCGGTACGCGATTTACCCCAGTCGAGGGCGAATTTGTCCTACCCGCCGAAGCCAGCGATGCCGCCGGCTACATCTCGAACGCGGCCACCTGCCTTCCGTCGGTGTCGGTGAACCCATAGGCCAGCGCCAGGTCGGCCACGCGCAGCACTTCCCCGCTCTTGTCCATCACCTTCGCGTCGCCCGCCAGCGCCGCCACGGCGCGCCCCAGGTAGCGCGGCGACTCGGTGCGCGCCAGCTCGGGCCGCTCCTGCCAGTGCGCCTCGTCGGTGCCGTGGCCGGCCAGCACGAACTCGGTGCGCATCCAGCCTGGCGACACGGCGACCGAGGCCACGCCGTGGGGCCTGAAGTCCTGCGCCATGCCGAAGGCCAGCCGCGTCATCGAGGCCTTCGCGAGGTCGTAGAACAGGTTGCCGCGCAGGTAGCGGTCGCGGTCCCAGAAGGTGGTGGTCACCACGAGCCCCTTCTTCTGCCGCACCAGCAGGGGCGCGGCGCAGCGGCTGGCGAGCAGGTGGTTGCGCACGCCGCGCTCGAACATGGCGTCCCAGTGCGCGAGCGGGTGCTCCCAGAACGGCGCGTCGAACACGCCGTCGAAGCTCTCGTGGCCGCCCCAGGCGTTGTTCACCAGCAGGTCGAGCCGGCCGGCCTCGCGCGCCACGCGGGCGAACAGCGCCGCCACGTCTTCTTCGTTCGTGTGGTCGCATGCCACCGCGATGCCGCGCCCGCCCTGGCGCGTGACCTCGTCGGCGGTGTCGTCGATGCTCCCCGGCACCGACGCCATGCCGGACAGGGCCAGCAGCTGGGCGTAGGTGCGGGCGGGCCGATCGCGCGTGCTGCGGCCGGTGACGTACACCGTGGCGCCCGCCGCGCCCAGCTCCAGCGCAATGCCGCGCCCCGCACCCCGGCTTGCGCCCGTGACCACGGCCACGCAGTCTTTCAACGGACGGTGGGCGTTCTCTTCGTGAATCCGGTTCATGGCTCTTTCGATCTGCGTTGGCTTGAGAGCGGCCGAAGATAGAGCGCCCTCAGCCCGCCGTCTTGGAAGAACCCGCAATCGCCCGGCCGAGAAACTCGGTCGGCGTGACGCCGCACAGGGCGCGGAACTCGTTGACCAGGTGCGACTGGTCGTAGAAACCACCGTCGAGCGCCAGTTCGGCCCAGCCCGGCGAAGGTTGCGCGCGCAGCGCGCGCAGGCAGCCGTGCATGCGCGCCAGCCTGCGCCACGCGCGCGGCGCGAGGCCGACGTGGGCATGGAACAGTTGCTGCAGGCGCCGCTCGCCAACGCCCACGGCGGCAGCCACGTCGCGCAGCGGCTCGCGTCCGCCGGCGGCGGCGATGCGGCGGGCCGCATGCATGGCGACGGCATGGCCGGTGCCGCCCGCTCTTCCGGTGGACTCGCCGCCATGGAGGCGACGCAGCAGGGCCGTGTGCAGCAAAGCCATGCGTTCCGCATCGCCGGGCGCATCGGCCATGCGCGCCAGCAGCAGCGCGCCTTCGCCGCGCCACAACGCATCGAGGTGCACGGCACTTGCGCCGATCTCGCCGGCCGGCACCCCGAGCAGCGCCGCCGCGGCGCCGGGGTGCAAGGTGACCGACAGCCCGTCGACCTGGCCGCGCATGCGCACCACGACCGGCGCCGCCGAAGCGCCGATGGCCTGCACCGCCTGCCCCTGGCCGCCGTCGGCGGACGGCGCATCGCCGAAATTGAAGACCAGCCGCACCGCGCCGTCGGGCACCACGCGCTCGCGCACCTCGCAGCCTTCGGCGAAGCTCTCGCGGTACCGCAGGATGTGGGAGACATGGCCGCGCAGCGCGGCCATGTCTGTCTCTTATACACATCTGACGCTGCCGACGAAGCGCCACACGTGTAGATCTCGGTGGTCGCCGTATCATTAAAA